>JAYSTV010000465.1:0-6157 GCA_043719425.1 Acidimicrobiia bacterium
GACGAAAAGACCTTGGCATCCGAGGAATTTGCGACAGAATTGGGGCTATGGCCGAGGAATCGAAGGCACTTGATCTAATCGACCTTCGAATCGTGGACCTTCTGGGCGATCAGGGGCGCATGAGCTGGCGAGAAGTTGGTGATGTCGTGCACCTGGCGGCCACATCGGTGGGAGAGCGAGTTCGTCGCCTCGAACGTCTCGGGGTCATTACCGGGTACCGAGCCAGCATTGATCCGACCGCAATGGGTCGGTCGATGCGGGCGGTGGTCGAAGTCCAGCTCCGACCCGAGGTTGAGCCCGATCGTTTCGAGGCGGCGGTGACGGAGCGAGCCGAGGTCACATTCGCCGCGTACGTCACCGGCGCTGCCGACTACGCCGTGCTCGTCGATTGCGCGGGGGCCGAGGGCCTTGACGCCTTTACCCGCTGGTGCAAGGCCAACGGCGCCGCCCATACCGAATCCCGCGTGGTCCTGCGCCGAGTTGTGGGCTGAAGCGCGTCGACGGGTGGCGCCGCACGTCATCGCGAACGAAACACCGGTGACGAACTGCTCACCTAGTGTTTTGCCCCGTGACAGGTGGTCCCGGTGCGGTGCAACTCGAACGGGTGACGAAGCGGTTCGGCACCATGACGGCCGTCGACAACGTGTCCCTGGCCATCGAACCCGGTGAGTTTGTGGCCCTGCTCGGCCCGTCGGGGTGCGGCAAGACCACGTGCCTGCGGATGATCGCTGGCTTCGAGCAGCCCGACGAAGGCGAAGTGTTCATCTCTGGCAACGCGGTGGCCGGCATGGCGGCCCACAAGCGTGATGTGAACACCGTCTTTCAGAACTATTCGCTCTTCCCCCATATGACCGTGCTCGACAACGTCGCCTTCGGTCCGCGGTCGAAGGGTGTCGACAAAGCGACGGCGCGAACGCAAGCGCAGGACATGCTCGACATCGTTCGTCTCGGTGACTTCGGCTCGCGCAAGCCGTCGCAGATGTCCGGCGGACAGCAGCAGCGCGTTGCCCTCGCCCGTGCGCTCGTGAACAAGCCGAGCGCGTTGCTGCTCGACGAGCCGCTTGCCGCGCTCGACCTGAAGCTTCGCCAAGCAATGCAGTTGGAGCTCAAGCGCATCCAACGCGAGGTCGGCATCACGTTCATCTTCGTCACCCACGATCAGGAAGAGGCACTCACCATGAGTGACCGGATCGCCGTGATGAGCCAGGGCCACATCGAGCAGGTCGGCACGCCCGAACAGATTTACACGCAACCGGCGTCGATCTTCGTGGCGGGCTTTATCGGTTCGGCCAATCTGTTGCCAGCCACGATCACCGCGACGCACGGCGACGTTGTCCTGGCCCGCGTCGGCGGGGGTGCTGTCGTGGAATCACCGTGCCTGGGTCGCTTGTTCTCCGACGGTCAGAAGGTCACGGTCATGCTTCGTCCGGAACGCATCTCGCTCGAAGAACGTGAAGTCGAAGGTCGTGTTGGCATCTGGTCCACGGTGACGAATCAGGTCTTCCATGGCGCGTCCTCCGACGTTCACGTCCGGACCGAAGACGGCACCGAGCTGGTGGCCGATCTGGAAGCCGACGATGGCCTTTCGTGTCGGCCGGGCGAACGTCTCTGGATCACGTGGAAACCCGGGAGCGCGTTTGTCCTGCCGGAAGTCACCGCGCACGCCGGCGCCACCGGCACCGATCTCGAACAGGTCGAAGCCTCACTGTAAATGTTCCCGACGGAACCCACTCACCCCTTCCCCCGGAGAACTTCATGTCCCTGTCTCGCCGTCAGTTCCTCGTCCAAGCGGGCGTGCTCGCGGGTTTTGGCCCCAGCCTTCTAGCCGCCTGCAGCAGCTCGACGTCCGCAGATTCCGGCTCGTCCGGCGCGGGCTCGTCGGGCTCGGATGCGGCGTCGGATTCGTCGGCCGCAGTGTCATCGGGCGCAGGCGGAGTGGTTCGCATTGCCGCGTGGCCCTTCTACATCGAGAACGACCAAAACCCAAAGAAGGCGGCGACCATCGCCAACTTCATCAAGGCGACCGGCATCGACGTCGACTATCAACTCGCCATCGACGACAACGTGAGCTTCACCGCCAAGTTCGAAGGCGACCTCAAGGCCGGCAAGGGCATTGGTTTCGACATCGCCCAGCCGACCTCGTGGATGGCGGCGAAGTGGATCGCCAACGGCTGGGTCGAGCCGCTGCCGCTCGACAAGATTCCCAACCGGGTGAACGTGATCGACTCGTTGGCCAGCCCGGGATATGACCCGAAGCGGGAAAAGTCGCTCCCGTACTCAATCATTCAGACCGGCATTGCGTATTACCCGGACAAGATTGGCGGCGAGATCACGTCGATCGAAGACCTCTTCAACCCGAAGTTGAAAGGCAAGATCACCATCCTTTCGGAAATGCGCGACTCGGTTGGGTTCGCGCTCTTGATGATGGGAATCAAACCGGCCGACGCCACGATCGACGACATGCTCAAAGCGTGCGCCGAGCTGGGCAAGCTGCGCGACGCCGGTCAGTTCCGAAAGATCACCGGCAACGGGTACATCGAAGATCTCGGTGCCGGCGATACCTCGGCGGCCATGGCCTGGTCCGGTGACGTCGCCGGCATCCAGGTCGACAATCCCGATCTCAAGTGGGTTCTGCCGAAGGAAGGCGGGATCTTGTCCAGTGACACGCTCATCATCCCGAAGGGCGGCAACATCGACACGGCCGCGGCGTGGATCAATTGGCTCTACGACCCGAAGGTGTCCGGTCCGCTGTTCGAGGCCATCAACTACGGCTCGCCGGTCAAAGGCGCCGCCGACACGATGACCGCCGTCGGCAAGGCGAATCTGGTGATTAACCCAGCCTCTGATGCGGCACTTTACGCCTGGCGGGAGCTGACTGACGACGAACAGAACAGGGTCGACGAAGCGTTCGTGGCCGCCACACAGCAGTAAGCGCGCGTTTCAGTGGCAAGAACAGGTGCAAGCGCGAGCGGGCCGGTGGGCGACGGGCTCAAGCCGTCGCGGCGGTCCACTCCATGGATCTTGCTTGCCCCCGGCCTCGCGTGGCTGACGATCTTCTTCGTCCTCCCGCTCGTTGAACTCGGTCGCGGTTCGCTCGTTCGCAGTGGCCTCTCCAACTACTCGAATGTCTTCTCCGACAACGGTGAGGTGATCGTCCGGACGTTCATCTACGCGTTTGTCGCCACCGTGCTGGCGGTGATCCTCGGCTATCCATTGGCGTACTTCATTGCCATGAAGGCCGGTCGGTTCAAGACCCTTCTGCTCGCGGCCGTGGTGTTGCCGTTCTTCGTCACCTATCTGATCCGCACGTTGGCGTGGAAGATCCTGTTGTTCGGAGACGGGCCGGTTGTTGCATTCTTGCGCTGGACGGGGATGCTGTCGCGAAACGGCGAGGTGCTCAACACGCATGCGGCCGTGATCGGCGCGCTGCTCTACAACTTCCTTCCGTTCATGGTGCTCCCGATCTACGTGTCGCTCGACAAGATCGACCGACGGCTGCTTGAGGCAGCGCCCGATCTCTACGCGGATGGCCGACGGACGTTCCTGGCCGTGACCCTGCCACTGTCGCTACCTGGCGTGTTTGCTGGGTCGTTGCTCACCTTCATCCCGTCGTGTGGTGACTTCGTCAACGCGGAGCTGCTCGGTGGCGATCGTCAGCGGATGATCGGCAACATCATCGAGAAGAACTTCTTGCGCGAGAACTTCCGTCCGCAGATGAGCGCATTGTCGTTTGTGCTCATGCTGCTGATTCTTGGTGGTGTGCTCTTGTATGCGCGCGTACTAGGCACCGAGGAGCTGGCATGACGATGTGCGCCGTGTCGCTGTTGGTGTCTGCAGCGGTAGGCGAGAACGCGGAGGAGCTGGCATGAGGGCTCGTTGGTCGTCGCGCTTGTTGGGGGTGTGGTCCGGTGTTGTGGTGGCGTACCTCTTCGCCCCGATCCTTGTCGTGGTGCTGTTCTCGTTCAACGAGCCTGGCCGCAAGCTGGCCAATGGCACCTGGGTGACCGGCCGCTACAACTACAAGTGGGGCCGCTTCTCGCTCGACGCGTGGAAGAACTGGGATGCCTATCCCGAGCTCACCAAGGCGTTTCGTCGAAGCGTGGGAATCGCATCGGTCGTGGTGGTCATCTCGGTGATCCTCGGAACGCTGATGTCACTTGCGTTGGTGAAGTACCGGTTCAAGGGCAGGGGCCTCGTGAACATGCTCCTCGTGCTGCCCCTGACCATGCCGGAGATCGTCCTTGGCTTTTCGCTGCTCACGCTCTTCGTCACGGCGAACGTTTCCCGCGGCCTCATCACGATCGTGATTGCTCACGTGATGTTCTGCGTGAGCTACATCACGACCACGGTGAAGGCCCGCATTCGCGGATTCGACTGGCGATTGGAAGAAGCCGCCGCCGACCTCGGGGCCACGCCGTGGCGAACGTTCTCGCGCGTCACCCTGCCGATCATCGCTCCCGGCATTGCTGCCGCCGCGCTGCTCACGTTTGCGCTTTCGCTCGACGACTTCATCATCACGTATCTCAACTCCGGTCGAGTGGAGACGTTCCCGATCAAGATCTGGATCACCAAGCGATCATCGATCCCCCCTCAGATCAACGTGTTCGGGACCGTGGTCCTCCTGTTCTCACTCGCCCTCTCGGTCGGCGGCCTGCTCAGCCAACGCCGTCGTGGTCGGCTGCCCTCGTAGCCGTGCCGTCGTCGCTGACGCTTCCTCAGGCCCGTCGTATTGCCCTGGCCGCTCAGGGCTTTGGCGAACCGCGGCCGACGGGGCGTGTTGACCGTCGCCACATCCGCAAGATGCTGGACAGGACCTGCCTCCTGCAGATCGATTCCGTGAACGTGCTCGTGCGATCCGAGGAGCTGCCCGTCTTTGCTCGACTCGGCCCGCACGATCGAACCTTGGTCCGGCGGATGGATGATGACGGCGAGTTGTTCGAGTCGTGGGCCCATGAGGCGTCGCTGCTGCCGTCGTCGATGGAACCGCTACTCCGCCATCGCAAAGCGCGAGCGTTGCAAGGTGGCGACTCCAAGGTGTGGGGTGGGTTGCGGAACCTGCATATCGAGCGGGCCGATCTCGTCGAGTCGGTGCTGGCCGAGATCGCCGCGCGCGGGCCGGTGGCCCCGTCGGCGCTCGATGGAAACCGCGGTCGCAAACGCGATCACTGGGGATGGAACTGGGACGAGGCCAAGCTCGGCGTGGAGAACCTGTTCTGGACTGGGCGGATCAACGCCCGTCGACGCGGTGCGGGGTTCGAGCGTGAATACGACCTTCCGGAACGCTGCCTTCCAGTCGACGTGTTGTCCGCGCCGACCCCGAACGAACACGATGCTCGTCTCGCGCTCTTGCGTCGATCGGCCGCAGCGCATGGGATTGGCACGGTGAAGTGTTTTGCCGACTACTTCCGTCAGTCGCCGAAGGATGCGCGACCGCTGATTGACGAACTTGTCGAGAGTGGCGAGCTGATCCTCACTCCGGTCGAGGGCTGGAAGAGCCCGACGTATCTCTGGCATGATGCCCGCACTCCCCGACGAATCTCTGCCCGAGCGCTCCTGTCGCCGTTCGATCCCCTTGTCTGGGAACGTACGCGTGCTGAGCAACTTTTCGGCTTCCGCTATCGCATCGAGATCTATGTCCCCAAGGAGAAGCGAATCCATGGGTACTACGTCCTGCCATTCCTTCTCGGCGACGAACTGGTGGCTCGCGTCGATCTGAAAGCGGATCGAGCCGGCGGCGCGTTGCTCGTGCAGTCGGCGTGGGGAGAACCGGGGATCAACGAGCGGGAGGTGGCGGCCGAGCTTGCCGCCGAACTGCGACTCATGGCCGAATGGCTCAGTTTGGACCGGGTGGAGGTCCGCCGGGTCGGCGACCTCGCCGGGGCGCTGGCGCAAGCAATCCCAGATAGGCCGACTCGGCATCCCAGATAGGCGGATTTTGGCGCGCGAATAGCGCTTTTCCGGTGATGTGGGATGCCGCCGATGCCGATGTGGGATGTCGGAGGTCGCTGGACCACACTTGGGCGTATGAAGATCACCGCTGCGTTGTTGCGTGAACCGTCGGCTGCGTATTCCCTGGAAACCGTCGAGCTGGCCGACCCTGGACCGGGGCAGTTGATCGTCAAGGTCATGGCGGTCGGCCATTGCCATACCGATTTGC
>JAYSTV010000466.1:0-6148 GCA_043719425.1 Acidimicrobiia bacterium
GTATCCCCGGACCTGCTCGTGGCTATCGGCCGGGGAGAAGCGGCACCGATTGCCAGCAACCTCACCGCTCTGGGCCGAGAACGCAACCGACGGGTCGAGTTCGTCGTGGTGCCGTGATGGCCGCAGACGGAATGCCGCGACCTGTCCGGGCGTGCGAACTACCGTCGATAAAGCACCAGAATGCCAGTTCTGGACAAGCCCCGCTGACCTGAGGTCGCCATGCTGTTTCTCGTAGCCCAGACGTTTGCTCTCCTTGTGCTTGCCACGATCGTCGGCCTCGCGGCCGGTTGGCTCATATGGGGGGGCTCCCGGCGAGCCGCCGAGGGAGCCACGCCGGCCGCCCTCACCGAACTGCAGACCGAGCTTTCGGCCGCCCGCGCCGAAACGGAAAGTCGGGCGAACGATGTGGCCCGGCTTCGTCGCAAGCTCAAACGAGCCGTCGAAGAACTCGAACATCACGCCGTGCAATTGGAGTCAGCCGAAGAGCGGATCGAAGCGCTTTCGGCGGCCAACGCCGAGGGCGTGGCGTTGCCCGTCGAAGATACAACCGTGCACGTCGAGCTGGCCGATGCTCGCTCGCAACTGACCGCGACCGAGGTGGCCCACGCCAACGCTCTCGGCCAAATCGAAGGTTTGAGCGCCGAGCACTCCAACCTTCGGGACCAGCTTCGCTTTGCCGAGGCCCGGGTGAGCGCCCTCGAAGACGAGCTCGCGGCGCGTCGTGATTCTTCGGCCGGCGATTCGCAGGCGGCGCTGGCCGCCGAGGCCCATGCCGCTTCACTCGTCCGAGAGCTGGCCGACGCGCAGTCCGTCATTCGTGACGCCGCCGATCGGGTGACGTACCTGGAGCAACAAGCGTTGCTCTGGCAGAACGAGGCGGATCGTCTACAGGCCATGGTCGATCAAACGTCGAGCCAGGTCGAGGCCGACCGTCTCGAAGCAGAGCTCGCTCGCCAGGACCTCAGCCGTCAGCATGAAACGGCGTTGGCCACGCTGCGAATGGATGCATCGAGCGGTCGCCTCCGCGCCGATGCCGCGGCGGAACATCTGGCTCGCCTGCGGGTCGAATTGCGGTCCGTGACCGAACGGTCAGCGTCGCAGTTGGAGGCGACCAAGTCGTCGCTGGCCGATCTCGAGCGCCAGGTGGGCGTGGCCCACGCCACGCTGAGCGACACCAACCCACCGGCGGCGTCGGCTCCGGCCCCCAGCGAGGTCGACCAGGTCGGTCTCGGATCGCTGCCCGGTATGACCCCGACCGTTCTGGCCAATCTGCATGAACTCGGCGTTTCCTCGTTGGTCGATGTGGCCGGTTGGACCGATGGCGATGTGGCGCGGATTTCGGCGTGGATTCCGGAGGCCCCGGAAGTGATTTCGGCCAATGATTGGGTCGGCGCGGCGCGAGCCCTGTTGGCCGGCGGTTCGGTCGTCGGATCCTCGAACGGAGGCTGACATGTCGGTCACCGACGACCCCACCACGAGCGGGTCGGGCGCGGCCGCCTCGACCGCCTCGGCATCGACGTCACCGAACACGCCAATGACGCCAAAGGGTGGTTCCGCGTCGGTTCTTTCGAATCCGAAACGTCGTCGTCGTCTTGCGGCCGCGCTGATCGCCGCGGAGCTTGTGCTTCTCACCGGTGCGGTAGCCATTCTGCGGAGATCCAGTATCCAAGACCGTCTCACCACGTCGGTGTCTGACGCCATCTCGATCGACCATCCCGGGCTCCGGGTCACAGTTGATGGACGTGATGTGACCATCAGCGGAGCCGTGACCGACCCGAGCGCCAAGGCCAAGATCGCCGCTATCGCCCGTCGTCGGCCGGGGGTCCGCACCGTCAATATCGCCGGGCTCGGGACTGTGGCCGATCTCGATCCCGCCAACACCGGGACAACGCCCGACGGAGCCCCCGTCCCAACGACGAGTCCGCTGCCGATCCGTCCGCCGCAGGTCACCGCGAGCTTCAGTCCAACGGCCATCGTGGTCTCCGGCGAAGTTCCGTCGAGCGAATCGAAAGATGCACTCCTCGGACGACTGCGGACGAGCAAGGGCGGCCTACTGAGCGACAAACTGACGGTCACGGCCAAACCGACGGAGCGCGCGGACCTCGCCGAGTACCGCAGAGTGGGAACGTTCCTCGACACCATTGCGCGCGTTGGCCCGGCCAAGGCCGACGTGAACTTCGACCGGACCATTCTCACGCTCACCGCTGAAGTTGGTTCGTCAACAGATCGAGATCTCCTCCGGCGCGAGGGCGTGGTTCTGGTCGGAGGCGACCCGGGTCTCGTGCGCGGTCAGATTTCGTTGACGGGAGAGACGGCGGAGACGACCGTGGCTGGGTCGTTGCCGACCGACTCGGTGCCGGCCTCGTCGACCACGGTGGCCAGTGGCCCGGTCACGGTGCCACCGCTCCCGTCAACTCCGCAAGCGCAGGCCGCGCAGGCCGCCATCACGACGGCCATCGGTGACCGCACGATCTCGTTCAACAAGAACTCTTCGGTCCTGAGCGCCGCCGGAAAGACGATCGTGGACGACGTGGCGTCGGCGCTCGTATCGTCGGCGGCGAAGGTCGAAATTGGTGGCCATACCGATGACAAAGGCCGGACGGAGCTGAACCAAGCGCTCTCCCAGCAACGAGCAGATGCCGTTCGGGATGCGCTCATCGCCTCGGGGATTGATGGCGGCCGGGTCACCGCCAAGGGCTACGGCGAAGACGTCCCGATTGCCAACAACGCCACCGAATCCGGCCGAGCCAAGAACCGTCGAATCGAACTTCGGGTCGTCGGCTAGCGCTCGGAGCGTTGCGGCCGTTGCGTTGTCCGCCCGTGGTCGCGGTTCAGGGCCGGTCGTGGTTGGTGCGGCGCGGCCGGTGTCGAGGAAGATGGTCCCATGGCATGGAATGACGAAACCGGGACCGAACTGCTCTACGAGGTCGACGGTCACGTCGCCACGATCACGTTCAATCGACCTGACCACATGAACACCATTACCGGGCCGATGCTCGACCGGTTGAGTGCGCTCCTGATCACCGCCGACCGCGATCCCGACATCCGGTGCATCGTCCTGGCCGGCAACGGTCGGGCGTGGTGCGCCGGGCTCGACGTGAAGGAACAGAACAAGGGCGGCGGTTTGTCGCTCGGCGGTCCGGCAGAAATCGAGATGCGGTCGACGCCGCCGATCGTGCTGTACGGCATCGACACGCCGATCATTGCTGCGATCAATGGTGGGGCTGCCGGCTACGGGCTCGACGTGGCCCTGGGCTGTGACATCCGCATCGCCGGTCGTTCCGCCAAGTTGGCCTTCGCCTTTGCCCGTCGTGGGGTGCTGCCGGAAAGCGGCGGCACGTGGCTGTTGCCCCGCATCGTCGGCCGTTCGCTGGCGGCCGAGCTGATGCTGACCGGACGGACACTCGACGCCGATGCCGCCCTGGCCGCGGGCCTCGTGAGCCGAGTGGTCGATGATGGCGACCTCGCGTCGACGGCGGCCGCCGTGGCCGCCGAAGTGTCTGCCAATGCCCCGTTGGCGACCCGGGCCATCAAGCGGATGCTGCGGGCCGGGGAGGAGGAGTCGTTCGAAGCCCATGTGCATCACGTGTTCCTGCAGCTGCTCCCGCTACTGCGCTCGAAGGACTTTGCGGAAGGCGTGTCCTCGTTCGTGGAGCGTCGCCCGGCGGTGTTTACTGGCCGCTGACAGGGAGCAGAGCCTCGTTCGTGGAGCGTCGTCCGGCGGTGTTTACCGGCCGTTGACAGGGAGCCGCCTGGCCGGTAAGCGCCGCGGTAACGCGCTCAATCGGTCGTGCGCTGGCGTGCGTATCGGCCTCGGGGCGCGCAGATCGATTCGTGTAGCGCGCAGATCGGGCGTCGCAGCGCGCACATCGGGCCCGGGGCGGCCGAACTGGCGGCGAATTGGCTGATCTGTGGTGTGTGGGCGCCGATCTGCGCGGGTTGGGCCGGGATCTGCGCGGAGTCTTGGTCCGGGTTGCCAGCGTTTTGGCGGATTCGGCGGGTTTGGAGTGAGTTGGACGACGGCTCAGCGCGTTGCCGCCCATTCCGTTCGACCTGCTCGCACTGCCGTGGACGACACGTGGGCCAGGCGGGAGTCGGGGAGCGCCAGCACGGTCATCGACACCCGCGGGTGACCGTCAGTCCGGCTCGGTGGGCGCGGCGCGAGCGCAATTTCGGGGAGGGCGTCGAGGCCGGCAATGTGGGCCTCAGCTGAGTCGTACCACTGGGGATCGAGGACCTGGGCCCATTTGTCGGCGCCCATCACGACCACGTCGAACCCGTCGGCAAGGTCGGCGATGAGGCGGGCGTCAGAGATCTCGACGGTGAGATCGGTTCGAGCGATCACCAGCTTCGCCAGCGCGTCGACCCGGCCCGCAAGTGACGAGTCGTGGTCGGGTTTACCGAGCGCGGCTCGCGACAGCACAAATGTCAGGTGGTCGCAGTTGCATTGCGCGAGGGTGGCGTCGGCGATGGCGAGATGGGCGATCGTGGCCGGATTGAAGCTGCCGGGAAACACCGCCCGTCGCATCAGCTCAGCCCTGGCCCGGCCGCCGCCTCGTCGGCGAAGATGATCTGCTTCGTCGCCGCGACCAGACCGGCCGGGATCGTGCGGTCGCCAGCCAGAAGGCGTCGAAGGGGCTCGACCTTGGCGGTCCCGGTAACGAGCCAAACAACGAGGTGGGCCATGTCGAGCGCGGGGCGGGTCAGGGTGACCCGTCGATGACCGCGATACGGGGCGGTGGTGGTCACCCAAGCGGTTTGCTCCAGTACTGCCGCATCGCCGGGCACCAGCGACGCCGTGTGGCCGTCGTCGCCCAGACCGAGCACCGCCACATCGAGTCCGGTCGGGGCAAGGCGGCGAAGCAAGCGCTCGTAGTCCTCGGCGGGACGCTTGGTGGTCACGGCCATGAGCTGACGGCGTGACGGGGCGGTGTTCGTTGGGTCGAGGAGAGCTTCGGTGAGCGGTCCGGCATTGCGAGCGGCGTCACCATCGGGGGCGATGCGCTCGTCGACCTGAAACACCTCCACGTTCCTCCACCACGGCTGAGTCGAAGCCGAAATCAGTTCGGCGAGGTGGCGGAACATCACGGTGGGCGTGCTTCCGCCTGAAAAGGCGACCGTCGGATGGCCCGGCAGGGGGCTCAGGACCCGGGCCAGGTGGGCGGCGCAACGGTGCGCGGCCTCGTCGGCCGTGGCGGCGACGTCGAGGCGTCGGCTCGGCGTTGGTGCGGGGAGGGTGGTTGGCATCAGCATTCGTTAAGGCTGGTCAGGGAGCCGCGGGCTGGGTCGGCAGAGAGACCTGGGCGCGACGACGAATGAACAGGCGTCATCGATTCGCCTTCCGGGTGGAGCAAAGTGGTACGGTTTGGGTCCATGGGGAGGAAAATGGAGGACCGAGACTGCCGCGGCATTGGCGGAGTGACACGTCGAGCGTTCCTTTCCCTGCGTTCCCGTGAGCTTCGGCTTGGCCTCCCGGACAGGTGGCGCTGACCATGTTTGCAGGCTCCGCGTCCGCCAAGCTCGATGAGAAGGGTCGATTCGTTCTTCCGGCCAAGTTCCGAGCCAGCGCCGGCACGACCCTGTATCTGGCCAAGGCCGATCAGGGTCAGCTCCAGGTGCTCACCCAGGAGGCCTACGACGTCGAGATTGCTCAGCACGACGCCGCCTTTGCTACTGGCCTCGATCCCGATCGGTGGATCAAGCGTTCGTTCATGCAGACCGTCGAATCGGTCACCCCCGACACCCAGGCTCGCATTGCCGTCATCGAACGGTTGCGGACCCACGCGGCAATGCGGGACCGGGGCGAGCTGTTCCTCATCGGCATGCATGACCGCCTTGAGGTGTGGGACGCCGAGACCTACACCGCGGCCGATGCGGCCCGCCGGGAGAGCAGTGCTCGTGGGGTCCGCTGATGACTTCGTCCACGTGCCGGTCATGCGCAACGAGACGGTCGCCTGGTTCGCCGACGTGCCGGCGGGTCGCTACGTCGATCTCACCACCGGCGGAGCGGGACACGCCATGGCCGTTCTCGACGCCTATCCGCACCTCGACCTGCTCGGTCTCGATCGCGACCCCGCCGCCATCGCCGCGGCGACCGCCCGTCTCGCCCCGTACGGGATGCGCGCTCGGGTGGTTCACGCCCGCTCCG
>JAYSTV010000467.1:0-2537 GCA_043719425.1 Acidimicrobiia bacterium
GCCGCCAACGCACTCGGGTGCCGCTCGCATCGTGCGGCTCCGATTGCGGCCACTATCGCTCGCAGAACGAGGACTCATCGACCGCCCGACCGTCAGCCTTTGCGAACTCCTCAACGGCAACAAACCAGCCGCAACTGGTACCGCCACGATGGACCTTGCCGACTACACCGAGGAAATTTTGGCGTCTGGGTTTCCCGCCATTCGCGGTCTTACCGGACGTGCCCGGGTGCTGCAGCTCGATAGCTACCTCGGCCGAATCGTGGACAGCGACATGGACGAGGCGGGCGTCAAAGTTCGCCGGCCTGCTCTCATGAAATCCTGGCTCGCCGCCTACGCCGCAGCCTCCGCGACCTCGACTACCTATAGCAAGATCCTTGAGGCCGCCACGCCAGGCGATGCCGACAAGCCGGCTAAAGCCACAACGATTGGCTACCGCGAGGCGTTGACCCGCCTTTGGCTCTTAGACCCAATACCCGGCTGGATCCCCGAGGGACATCTGCTGACCCGTCTCGCTCAGGCGCCCAAACACCATCTGGCCGACCCCGCCCTGGCTGCAAGGCTTCTCGGTGCGACGGCGAGTGGACTTCTGCGGAACACGGTCAGCACCGGCCTGATACCCGCCGACGGCGTACTGCTCGGAGCCCTCTTCGAGTCACTCGTCACGTTGTCCGTTCACGTCTATTCGCAGCCCGTCGACGCCACCGTGCATCACTTGCGCACCCAGAACGGAGACCACGAAGTCGACCTCATCGTTGAGGGACCGGACCGTCAGGTCGTCGCCCTCGAGGCGAAACTCGCGACCGACGTCACCAACAACGATGTACGCCACCTCCTCTGGCTTCGCGAGCGCCTCGGCGAGCGCCTCGCCGACGCCGCCGTGATCACAACGGGCCAACACGCGTATCGCCGCGCCGATGGCATCGCCGTCATCCCCGCATCGCTACTCGGACCCTAAAAGGCGGACCCTCAGCAAGGCTCCACGAGGCCCGCCATTGAGCCGAATTTGCTAACGGATTGCTAACGGTACTGCGCAAAACAGGCCGAAACTCCCCACGACCGGCCAACACGACCACATGCGAAACCCCAGCTCAGACACCATTTCCACCACCAGCCACCACCATAAAAACGCCAAATGACGGTTCTAGGTCCTGGGGTCGAAAGACGTGCAGGTTCAAGTCCTGTCGCCCGCACAAGCTTGTGACCAGGAGCCCTTTAGTCGGCCGGCCCGCGCACTCGCAGTACGTTCCTCTGGATAACCGCGGTGCAGCCGACGAGCGAGCCAAGTTCGTGATGCTCGATCAGCAGTTCAACGCTTCCAAGGTCCGTCGGGCCTCGCCGGTCGTCAGGACGCAGAACGACGATCCCTGGATGGCTTCCGGGCGGATAGGCACGCACGTCTCCAAATCCCGTTCGAGGGTGATCAGCATCCGACCCTCCGCCTTCGCCGCTTCGAGCACCGCCGGATCGTCACGTCCACCGAGAGACTCCCCGAGGGCGCGTTCACGTATCCGCTATCGACGGCCCGGAGTCCGGAGTTGGCGAAGTAGACCCAGCTGAAGTTCCCGACGTCGATCGTGGCGGCTTGGGCCAACGCCTGTCGAAACTCCACGCGAGGAACCGTGTGTCGAACTTGCTATGTGGGCTTACGAAACCAACCGAGTGAAGTAGCGGAGGATTCAGTCCGTCGCTCGGGCGGGGAGGAAGCGCAGTGCGAACATCGCCACGGCGGCCACGGCGGCCACCACGAGGCAGGCCGTTGACAGGCCGGAGAGAGACGCGTTCAACACTTCACTGAAGAACGCCCCGCCCTTCTCCCCCCAAGGTCGCCGCCACACGCGCCGCGCCACTACCGAGTCTTCGGTGCCGGCGCGAGCCGACACGGGCAGCGTCTGGAAGATCGGTTTGTCGGCGAGCGCATGCACGTAGACCGAACTGAACACGGAGCCGATCACGGCGTTGCCCAACGTGGCTCCGAGCTCACGAGTGGTGTCGTTCACGGCCGAGCCAGCCCCTGCTTTGTCGAGGGAAAATCGAACCCCACCAGAAAAAGTGCTCGAGTAGCCAACCCCCGGTGATGGGCCGGCGGCGACCCCCATGCCGCTGACGGCGCTCCAAACACCGATCGCCGTTCCCTCGTCGGCGCGTTCGTACTGAGACGCTCTTACATACTCTTCACCGAAGCCTGGTGTTCTAGGGGTCCGCTTCCCCGCTCGTAGGAACAATCACTATGACCCCTCGCCCCGACCTCACCGACCCGCATCACCGCCTCCCCACCGTCAGCCGTCGGGCCGTTGTCTTCGGGGCGTTGCTGGGCGCCCTCACAGTCACGTCGCCAAGCGCGTATGCCGCGGCGAAGAAGACGACCAAGAAGAAGACCACCAAGAAAGGGGCGTCGACAACATCGGCGTCGAAGACCGGAGGGTTCGCAGATGGCAAGGAACTTGCCATCGCCTTCACCTACACCTCCCAAGACGGCGGACGGTCCAAGAACCCCTACTACGCCGTGTGGATCGAAGACCCGCAGGGCGCCGCGTTGC
>JAYSTV010000468.1:0-6101 GCA_043719425.1 Acidimicrobiia bacterium
TGGTGGCAATGTCGCCGGTATGGCCGCCGGCCTCGTAGCCCTGGGCGACAACAAAGTCGACACCGTTGTTCACCTGGCGCTCGGCGTGCACTTTCGTCCCGACAAGACCGGCCACCAGAACTCCCGCCTCGTGGGCTTGCTTCACCAACGAATCCGGCGCCGGACCCAGCGCGTTCACGATGAGCCGGATGCGACGTGAGAGAGCGATATCCACGAGGGGCTGTGCCCCTTTGTGCGACCACGTTCCCTCACCGGTCGGGGCCAGCTCACCTTCGGGCAGCGGCGGCACGTCGTAGCGGGCGAGGATCTCGTTGACGAACATGCGATGTTCGGCCGGGATCATCGGGGCGAGGCGTTCGGCGGTGAGACCGCCCTCGTCGGAGCCGGTGTACTTCGCCGGGATCAACACGTCGATGCCGTAGCTCTTGTTCGGACCGATCTGCTCCTCGATCCAGTCGCAGTCGATCTCCAACTGCCGCGGCGTGTGAGCAGTAACGCCGAGCACGCCGATCCCTCCCGCTTTGCTGACTGCGGCAACCACGTCGCGGCAGTGACTGAAGGCGAGGATCGGAAACTCGATGCCGAGCATGGAGGAGACGTTCGTCTGCATGTCCCGCACGCTACCCGGAGGGTGGCAAGAAGGCCCAAGGTCGGCGAGAACCCGTCGACTGAGTATTTGCTGAAGAGAATCTTGGGCACTCCTTACCTTCTTCCGAGGCTGCCCTTACCTGCGTCCAGTCATCTGACATGCAAGGTCGAGAACGTCCCGACCGGAAGGAACCATCATGACCCGCACCAAAAATCGCTCGCGGTGGATCACTGCCGCTCTCGTCGTTGGCGTCACCGCCGGCTCAGCCGGAGTAGCAAGCGCCGTGACATCGTCGTCGACCAAACCGTCGGCGCCCTCCACGCTCTCGGCCGGGGTAGCTCCCCAAACCGCCGAGACTCCAGGCGTCGACAACAGCAATCACGACGCCGCCCACGAAGCGGGAGAGTCGGCCGAAGTCGCCGCCGACGAATTGGCCGGACGCCACCATGGCGGACGAGATGGTGGGCCAGAGGGCGGGCGAGACCGTCACTCCAACACCGACGCCGCCCATGAGGCCGGCGAGAGCCCGGAGCGTGTCGCCGAAGAGGCCAAGGACGACGCTCAGGTGTCGTTGAGCGCGGCCACGGATACGACGGCAGTGAGCGCCAAGTAGCGGCGACTGCGAGCGTGCCGCGGTGACCGTCACGGTCGGTCACCGCGGTCGGCACGTTCGCGGTCTACGCCGGGAGCTGGAGGTCGGCGGCGCAGACGACTCCAGCGGAGTTCGTCAGACGGACGGTGAGTGTCTCTGGTCCGGGAAGATCAACCAGCGATCGATCGATGCGACCTTGGCGCGCCGCTCCGGACCAGGCCAACCGTCGATCCTGCAGGACGACGCCGCGCCACGTCACCGTCGAACGATCGATGGCGGTGCGCACGCGTAGCTTGACCGACTCTGCTCGCACTTCAACGCGAAGCGTTTGGCTCCCGCACGACGTCGTCCGCACAAACTGTTTCGGAGCCTTCGTCGGGGTCGACGGTGCCTGCGAGGTTGTCGCGCCACCGGCCGGCACAAGCACCGTCGCCGGTGGCACCACGATGATCGACGGCGCCAACGTGGTCAGAGGAAGAGTCGCTCGCTGCTCGGCGATGGTCGTGGCCGGTCGATCGTCGTCGTCGCCACGGTCAGGAACCGAACTCGACGAACCGGAGCCCGAACCCGACGTTGCTGACCCGGACGACCCGGACGACCCGCTGCCCGAATTCCCCGAACCACTGCCGGGACTTCCGCTGCCCGAACCGCTGGACCCCGAACCGCTGGACCCTGAGCCACCCTTGCCCCCCGACCCGCCGTCGGCGAAGGCACGCGGAGCACCCACGCCAAAGAGAACGACCACGAGCGCCCCAGCAACGAGCGATCCTCGTCGGTTCATGAGTGGTCCCCGAGCTCGCGCTCGAACCATCGCGCCGCCTGCGTGCGGTTCTCGACCCCGATGGATCTGAACACCGACGTGAGGTGCGCCTTCACCGTCGCTTCGGCAATGCCCAGGCGACGGGCAATCAACTTGTTGGACATACCGGCCGCCACGTAGCCGAGAATCTCTGTTTCCCGGTCGCTCAACACGGCGGCCGCCACGGGCTCACGAACCAGCGTGAGTGCCACCTTGGGGGCCAACGGCGCCTCGCCTCGCGCCGCTGCGCGGATCGCGCTTTCGATCTCTTGCGGGGTTGCGTCCTTGAGTTGATAGCCGATGGCCCCGGCAGCAAGCGCGGCTTTGATCCGGGGTCGATCAGAGAACGACGTGAAGATCACCACGCGTGTGTCCGGTGCCTCGACCATGATCCGCTTGGTGGCCTCCACCCCGTCGAGGCCGGGCATCTGCAGATCCATCAGCACAACATCAGGACGATGAACGGCCACGGCGGCAATCGCCGCGTTGCCATCGGCGGCCGTGGCCACAACTTCGATTCCGTCGAAGGTGCCAAGGAGGCGTTCGAGTCCCGCCAGGACCACACCGTGATCGTCGCACAGCACCACCCGGATCATCGCGGCACCTCAGCTACGGCAATCGTTCCCGTGCCCGGCGTCGAAGTCACCAGGAGCGTGCCGCCCGCTCGACGAACGAGCGCGGTCTGGAGGTCCAGCCCAAGATGCCCAGCGCGCGTACGTTCTGCCCTCTGTTCGGCGGAGAACCCTTCACCGTTGTCGGTGACGCGAAGACGGACGAGGTCTCGTTCGACCTCGGTCTCCACGGAAACGGAGTCGGCGCTCGCGTGTTCGCCGACGTTTCGCAGCAGCTCCTGAGACACCCGGTAGAGCAGCGCTTCGACATCGGGAGCAAGTTCGTCAGATGTAATATGCACACGTACGTTTGCCCCTGACGCTCGCAGCGGCTCCGCCAACGATTCCACCGCGGCCGCGAATCCGAGTGCGTGAACGTTCGTCGGATGGAGATCGACGAGTGACGACCGCAAACGCTGCATGCTCGTCCTCGCAATCGCCGCACTCCGCTCGACGGTCTCGCGAGAAACACCCGGAGGGACCGACGCGCCAAGGGCTGAAAGTTCGAACGACAATCCGGCGAGATCTTGGACCACGGTGTCGTGAAGGTCGGCGGCAATTCGCTCCCGTTCGCGTTCGCTCGCCGTGACCGCTTGCTCCACGAGGTACAGCCGTTCCGCCTCGGCGGCGCGCACCCGTCGCGCCAGTGACCGGGCCAACGGGAGCTGCGTCAGCCACAGCAGAGCGACGCCGAGTCCAAGCGGAACTCCGAGCTGACGAAGCAGTCTCCGACTGCTCTGGGTGACCGACTCATAGCGCTCGTACTGCTCATAGACCACGAGCTCACCGGTCGGAAGTCGGATCGGCAGGTAGACCTCAAGCAGGTCGCCAAGTCCACGTTCGTAGATGTTCTCCGGACCCGACGTGCTCGCCTGCTCCGACCGGATACCGCCGGATGCCAACACTTCGACGTGATCGGCTTTGCGAGGAAACTGGCGACCGATGAGACGCGGTTCGTCGGAATACACCACACGTCCGTCGGCGGTCCAGATCTTCACTCGGAGGACCCGTTCCGACAGAATCCGTGACTGCACCAGGGCATCAATGGCAGCCACTCGTTCGTTCGAGTTCGGCGGGCCGAGCAAGAGCGAGGCGTCGAGCGCCGGCTCAACGATGCCGTAGCCGGCGAGGCGAGCCTGGTCACGAGCCGAGCGCAGTGCTTCGGTGGTGCCGACGCGCGACACGGCGATCACCACCAACGCGACGAAGACGGCGAGCGCCGCTAGCCCCGCCAGGCCGAAACGCGTGACCTCTCGACGAACCGAGGTAGGGCGTTGGGGCACTGGCGGAGCTTACGGGGAAGGGTTCAGCGACTGCCGCGACCGCGGCCGCGGCCTCGTCGGGCATCGGCCACGCGACGCAGGCTGGTCGAGGTCGTGGCCGCGACGGTCGTCGAAGTCGTGCGGGCGCCCGCAACCACCGTGGTCGGGACCGCAACCGTTGAGGTCGAGGCGCCAGCGATGGTGGTCGTCGGGACCGATGTGGGCTTCGGAATCGACGTGCCGACCACTGTCGTCGTGGTCACGCGGTCCTCGTGCTCGTTTTCGACTTCGTTTTCGTCGTCGTCGTCGTTTTCGTCGTGCCGACCGCTGAGGGCGGTCGATGAGGTCATGGCGCCGGCGGGCTTGGTTGATGTGGGCGCGCCCGAGGCGATCGACGAGTTGACGGTGGTCGTCGAGGGACGATCGTCGCTGCCGCGGCCCTTTTCGGCATTGGCCGCAGAGCCGATCAGCAAGCTGGCCGAAGCCGTGGCCAGGCCAATGACGATGATGAGTGGGGTCCTGGTCGTTCTATTCATGAGATTCTCCTCGTTCGCTCGCCGGAGTGGGATTTCCGACAGAAACCACTGTCCGCGTGGGCCGGTCGAAGTGTCGATACGACCTTCGTCGTATGCAGCCTCAGCCCTTCGGTGCCGATATATCCGTCCTCACGGTCGCCGCCGACTGCCAGGATCGTCGGCCGTGAACTCTCCTGAGACTTCCGCCCCTCTGGGGCCACGACGGGCCTTGACGACCGAAGGTGTGCACCGATCGGCGTTCACCGCCGCTGATTGGGCCCTGTTTCTCGGCCCGGCGGTCATCTGGGGAGCGTCGTTCCTGTTCATCGCCGAGGGCCTCGAATCGCTCAAGCCTGGCGTCGTCACCTTCCTCCGCATGGTCTTTGGCTGTCTTGCCCTCGCCCTGGTGCCCGGCGCGAGGGCCCCGATCCCTCGTCATGAATGGAAGCGCATCGCCGCCGTGTCCGTCACGTGGTTGGCCTTCCCAATGACGCTGTTCCCGATCGCCCAGCAACACGTGTCGTCGAGCCTTGCCGGCATGCTCAATGGCGGCATTCCGATCTTTGCCGCCATCGTCGCCACCGTGCTGCTGCGTCGCCTGCCGGGCCGGTGGCAGCAGCTCGGTCTGCTTACCGGCATCGTCGGCATCGTGTGTATCGGTTTGCCAACGGTCAACGAAGGCAGGAGCAGCGCCTTCGGCGTTGTCCTCGTGATCATCGCGATTGCGTCGTATGGCGTGGCCGTCAACCTGGCCGTGCCGCTGACCCAGGCCTACGGAAGCGTCCCGGTGTTCTGGCGTTGTCAGATCATTTCCGTCATCCTCACGGCCCCGTTCGGGCTCTGGGGCATGCGCACGTCGACCTTCGCCTGGCGTCCGGTTGGCGCAGTCATCCTGCTTGGAGTGTTCGGCACCGCAACTGCGTTCGTCATGATGACGAAGCTCGGCGCCCGGGTGGGTTCGACCCGGAGCTCGACGGTCACGTACCTCGAAGCGATCATTGCCCTCGGCATTGGTGTGGCCATTCGCCACGACACGGTGACCAGCCTTCAGCTCATCGGGTGCGTGATCCTCATTGCGGGCGCCTGGATGGCCAGCCGTCAGGACGCCTGACCCCGGCTACCGTCGGGGGTGTGTCAGTTGCCCTTGATCCCGGGGCCGCGTACCGGCTCCATGCCAACGTGGCCGTGCGCCCCGAGCCGTTTGGGGCCCTCGTGTATCACTACGGCAACCGCAAACTCGTGTTTCTGAAGTCGCCGCGCATGGTGGCCATCGTGAAGTCCCTCGACGGCGCGTCATCGGTGACCGACGTGTTGAGCGCCAACGGCGTGCCGGTCGATCGCCAGTCACGCTTCGTCGACGCGCTCTCGGGCTTGTTGGCGTCGGACATGATCGTGGCCGCGGCCTCGGCCGAGGACCTGGGGGTTGCCCGTGTTGGTTGATCAGCTGAAGTCGGGGCTCGATGCCCCGATTTGTCTCACGTGGGAGCTGACCTACGCCTGCAACCTGGCGTGTATCCACTGTCTTTCGTCATCGGGTCGACGCGATCCACGCGAACTCTCCACCGAAGAGTGCAAGGCCGTGGTCGACGAGCTGGCGCGACTGCAGGTGTTCTACGTGAACATCGGCGGAGGCGAGCCGACCATTCGCAGTGACTTTTTCGAACTCATCGACTACTGCGTGGCCAACGGCGTCGGCGTGAAGTTCTCCACCAACGGCAGCCGTATCGACGCCG
>JAYSTV010000469.1:0-14823 GCA_043719425.1 Acidimicrobiia bacterium
CGATGGGAAGTCGCCCCTGTTCAAACTCGACACGGGCGTGATCGAAGATGCGCTGAGCGCCACGCTGGCGTTCCGTGATCGTCCAGGCATTGGGGCCGACGCCGCCGGCGCCCACGGCAATGGGTTCGACCGCACCGGGGCGGTACAGCTCGGTTACGACGAGGGTACGTCGCGGTGTGCCGCCTTCCGGAGCGATCCGCCGACGGTGACGGCGACTGCGTTCACGGCCGCCTCAGAAGCGGCGAGCGGTGGCGACGTGACCCTTGACGAAGCGGTCCGCATAGCCACCGTCACGGCGAACCGGCACTTCGCCGCGGTGCCCGGATTCGTGGCCATCACCGCGGTCGAGCGCACCGATCGCACCGGGGTCGCGGCGCTCGCCAAACAGTGCCCGGCCGCCGCGCTCATCCTCGATCAGCGCGTGGGTGTTTGCCCCGATAGCGGCGCCGGTCAGCCGTTGCTGCGGGTCAGTGAAAACGCTCTGCAAGATGCGGAGGCCAAGGTGGGCGATGTAGGTGCATCGATGGTTCTCGTGCTCGGGTGGACAGCCCGCGTGCAACAGCTCCTCGGCGAACCAACTCGGGACGCCTCCATCTCGGCTGAGCTTCGCTCCACCTGTTTGGCCGGCACATGGTTGGGAGCTACCCAGCGGGGTGAGACGGGCGCCGCCGCTGATCCCGTCAGCCTGTCCCCGGGCGACGTCGACGAAGCCCTCATCACACTCATTCGGGCTGGCGGTCGGGCCACCACCTTCGACCGAGTGCGGGCGTTGCGGATCGGGTTTTCGGCGAAGGCTCCTTTCGGTGCCTGCGCCAAGCTCTGACCCGCCGCCAGCGGAACGATGTCGCTGGTCAGTGCACATAGAATCTTCGATCCCATGGAGAGAACATTCATCATTTGCAAGCCCGACGCCGTCGAACGGGGCCTCGTCGGCGAGATCCTGGCCCGCTTCGAGCGTCGGAACCTTTCTCTGGCCGCCGTCGAAATGCGCACGATCGACGAAACCACCGCCAAGCTGCACTATGCCGAACACGACGGCAAGCCCTTCTTCGCCGACCTCGTGAGCTTCATTACTCGCGGCCCCGCCGTGCTGGCCGTGGTCGAGGGACCGGGCGACACCTGGAAGGTTGTGCGCACGATGATGGGCGCCACCAACCCGAAGGAATCGGCCCCCGGAACCATCCGCGGTGACCTGGGCATCCTGTTCACCGAGAACCTCATTCACGGATCCGACTCCGCTGATTCGGCCGCCCGGGAGATCAACCTCTTCTTTCCCGGCCTCTGAGCCGGTCGGCGCGGCGACTCCCCGTGGACACTCCTCGTCGCTCGTACGCACCGTCACCGGAACGGCGTAACCTTGGCGAGTCTGCTCACGCCCGTCGCCCCCGAGGGCTTGGTCGTGACGAGCGCAAAGGCCAGAACATGTCTTCATTGATGGGACGAGACCTCGCCGTCGACCTTGGGACGGCCAACACGCTTGTCTACGAGCGCGGTCGGGGTATCGTCCTCAACGAACCGTCGGTCGTCGCCATCAACGTACGCAGCGGTCGACCTGTTGCCGTGGGCCTTGAAGCCAAGCGGATGCTCGGCCGCACCCCGGCGCATATTCAGGCCATTCGTCCGCTCAAAGACGGGGTCATCGCCGATTTTGAAGTGTGTGAGCAGATGCTTCGTTACTTCATCCATCGTGTGCATCAGCGTCGCTTCGCCAAGCCCCGCATGATCATCTGCATTCCATCGGGCATCACCGGAGTGGAAAAGCGTGCGGTAGAAGACGCCGCCAGCTTCGCTGGGGCGGGGCAGGTCCACACGATCGAAGAGCCCATGGCGGCGGCGATCGGTGCCGGACTTCCTGTTCATGAGCCGACCGGCAACATGGTGGTCGACATCGGCGGCGGCACGACCGAAGTGGCGGTGATCTCGCTCGGAGGGATTGTCACCAGCCAATCGATCCGGATCGGCGGGGACGAACTCGACGAAGCAATCATCGCCTACGCCCGCAAGGAATACGACCTGGCCCTGGGCGAACGGACGGCTGAAGAAGTCAAGATTGCCCTCGGGTCGGCCTGGAACCTCGAAGAGGAACTTCGGGCGGAGATCCGCGGCCGCGATCTGCGGACGGGACTGCCGAAGACAGTGATCACCACCACCCAAGACATTCGGGAGGCGATCGAAGAGCCCGTCACGGCGATCTGTGACGCCGTCAAGATCACGCTCGACAAGACACCGCCTGAACTGGCGGCCGACATCATGGAGAAGGGTATCTACCTCACCGGCGGGGGAGCGCTGCTCAGCGGTCTTGAGCACCGCCTGTCGATCGAGACCGGCATGCCGGTCTATGTGGCCCGGAACCCGCTCTTTGCCGTTGCCGTGGGCACCGGTCAGTGTCTGGAGAACTACGACATGCTCAAGGGCGTGCTCGACTCCGACCGCCGCGCCTAGTCCGGCCAGGCCCCACGGGCTGTGCTTGCTGGTGGGGGTGGATGGGCTGTCCACACTCAGCTCCCACGGGCTGTTCATGTCGGTGCCGATACACTCTCGCCCGTGGCTGTGACGTCGTCTTCTCGGCCCCGATTCCTGCTTGCCCTGGTGCTGTTGAGCGGTGCCACCGTGCTTGCCGCTTCGTCGTCGCTGGTCCCCGTGCGCAACCGCGTGAGGGCCGAACTCGACCCGGTCCGTGACCTCGGTCGACGCGCCACCGCGGGCGTCAGCGTCGGCCTTGGACGCTTCGGTGGCGACAAAGCCCTCCGAGAGGAAAACGCCCGCCTCCGACGTGACCTCGATGCGGCGCGATCGTCATCGCTTCGCTTCGAAGACGCCATCCGCGAACGCGATGAACTTCGGACTCTCAATAGCTACAGCGACCTGATCAACATCAAGTCCGTCGATGGTCGCATCATCGATGGACCGATCTCCAATTTCGACGAAACCGTCGAGATTGACCGGGGCGCGCGACAGGGTGTGAAGGTCGGCAATCCGGTGGTGACGGGCGCCGGGTTACTCGGCATCGTGGTTGGCGTCGGGCCGAACCGGGCTCGCGTGGTGCCGATATCGAACGCGTCGTCGTCGGTCGGCGCGCGCCTGTCGCGATCAGGCGACCTTGGGATCGCCCGCGGCGTGGCCACTGGCCGAGCTCTCGATCTCGACCTCATTGACCTCGACACCAAGGTGGCCACCGGGGAGGTCGTTGTCACGAGCGGGACCCAGGGAAGTCGCTTTCCCCCGGGGTTAACGCTGGGTCGCGTCGCCAAAGTCCGCCCGGGCACGATTCATCAGAAGATTGCCGTGCGCCCCACCGTCGACCTCGATCGAACGGTCTATATCTCCGTGCTCCTGTGGTCGGCCCCATGAGCACGTTTCTGACTGACCGGGCGGTGCCGCTCGGTCGCATTGTGTTGTTGTCGGCCACCGTGCTGGTGCTGCACGTGCTGTTCTTCAGCCGGTTCTCGCTGTTCGCTGTGCGGCCGGAGCCGTTCCTTCTTCTGACGATCGTTGGGGCTCTGCAGCTCGGCCCCAGTGGAGGGGCGATGCTTGGCTGCGTCGCTGGCTTCTCTGCCGATCTGCTGTCGGCGTCACCGCTCGGACTGTGGCTGTTGGTGTGCGGCATCATCGGTCTGGCTATTGGCACGCTGGCCCTCCAGCTCGCCGCGGAACGCCAACTGACGGCCAACATCGCCAGCGTGATTGGGTGCACTGTGATCGGCCTGTTGTTGTACCCCGCGTTGGCGTTTGCGATCACCGAGCAGCGCTACCCACCACCGCTGCGCTACATCACGATCATCGTGTTCGCCGTGCTGTGGAACATGTTGCTCATGCCGCTCTTCTACGCCGCGTGCCGACGGCTGTTCGCTCCCAAGCGGGCGCGGCGGTGAACAGTCAGCAGCGGCTTCGGGTGGTCGGGGTACTCGTTGTCCTCCTGGTTCTGGCGCTCGGTGGTCGTCTGCTCGTGCTCCAAACGGTGGAATCGGCCGACGCCCAACGCCAGGCGGCTCGCAACATCTTTGATACGGAGCCGATCGAACCGACCCGCGGCCGGATCCTTGATCGCTATGGACGAGTGCTTGTCGACAACCTTCCCCTGAATGTCGTTCGCATCGATCGGAAGAAGCTCAAGAAGGCCGATCGGGTGCGCACGCTGAGTCGGCTGTCGGCTCTGTTGGATGTGCCGTACTACCTCTTGGAACGTCGCCTCGACGACAACACCGGCGGTGACTTCACCGCTCGCGAAGTCGCCCGCGGCGTGAAGGAGACGATCGCCGTCGAGATTGCTGAGCACGCCGAGCTCTATCCCGCGGTGAGCGTTGGTACGGCGTGGCAGCGCGTGTATCCCAACGGCACACTCGCCGCCCACGTGCTTGGCTATGTCGGTAAGGTCACGGCCGACGAACTGGGACGAGAGCCGGTTGCGCTCGGCTACGCGCGTGCGGACTACATCGGCAAGACGGGCATTGAGAAATCGTTCGAACGTGAGCTGCGGGGCGAGCCCGGCCTCGAACTCATTACCAAGGATCGGCTTTCGCGCGTCGTTGATCGAGTGGTAACGAAGGAGCCGGTTCCGGGAAAGGATGTGCGCTTAACAATCGATATCGACACCCAGAAACTCCTCGAAGAGACACTGGTGCAGACCGTGAAAGCGGCTCGCCAAAACATCGACGCCGACAACACGGCGATCTATATCAAGGCGACCAGCGCGGCTGGTGTGGTGACGGATCCGAACACCGGTGAGGTGTTGGCCATGGCGAGCTGGCCCTCGTATGACCCGCGTGAGTTTGTGCCCAGCATCAGTCAGGAACGGTTCGACGAATTGTTCAAAGGTGAGGACAAGCGTTCACCGCTAACAAACCGCGCCTCGTTCGGTCTCTACCCCCCGGGCTCAACGTTTAAGCCCTTCACCGCAGTGGCCGGGCTCCGTGCCGGACTGATAAGCGCGCAGATGGTTATAGATGACACGGGCGCGTTCGTCCGCGAGGATCTTTGCAAGAAGCGCGTGAAGTGTCGGTGGCGCAACGCCGGCGAAGTCGCCCTCGGCATCACGGATTTGCGGAAGGCTCTCCGAGTTTCCAGCGACGTGTACTTCTATTCGATCGGAAACTCCTTCGATGCGCTGCCGAAGGCCACCGAGAACGGCATCCAAACGTTGGCCAAGGAGATGGGCCTCGGTCGACCAACGAACGTTCGCCTTCCTGACGAGCGAACCGGCGCGGTTCCCGACGAGGCGTATCGCAAGAAGCTCACCGCGAAATATGGACGCAAGAAGTTTCCCAACGACAGCTGGTTCACCGGTGACACCATCAATGTGTCGATTGGGCAGGGCGAGGTGTTGGCGTCGCCCCTTGGTTTGGCCCGGGCCTATGGAACGCTGGTGAACGGGGGCACGGTTGTCGATGCGAAAATCGAGCTCGAGGTCCGCGATCGGGGGTTGACGAACACCGGTGGTGCGACCGCCGCGGTCGCCCCGTCGTTGGCGCCCACCACGATCGTTCGCCTCGTTCCGTCGACGGCACCCACAACCGTGGCCGGTCCGGCCGTGCCCGAGGTCTCGACCACCACCGCAATCACGTCGGGCGTCGTCGCTCCGAGCGGTGCTGTCGCCACCCTCGGTATTCCGTCGGGGTCGACCCTGCCCCCGGTTGTCGTCAAGCCAATCGTGGAGAACCACCTCGATCTGTCCGAGGCAGATCGGGCGGTGATCGTGGCCGGTCTCGAAGACGTGACATCGGCCGACGGTGGAACGGCCCGGGCCGCGTTCGACGGTTTTCCGCTCGAGCAGTGCCGGGTGGCGGGGAAGACCGGCACGGCCCAGCGTCTGCCGAAGCAGGACACGTCACTGTTCGTGGGATTCGGTCCGCTGCCGGCGGCGAAGTACGTGGTCGCCATCGTCGTCGAAGAAGGGGGCTTCGGTCGTCAGGCGGCGGCGGGCGTCCGGCGCATGTTCGAGGGCCTCTGTGGCCTGCCGATCGATCCGGTGCGGACCGTGACCGGATCGGCGCCGGAGAAGTGACATGACCGACGTTGCCCCGCGCGTGCGGGCCGGGACCACGGTCCGGGCCGAGTCGACCGTCAAGCGCCTCGACGCCGTGCTTATTGCCTCCGTGGTCGCCCTCTCGGGGCTCGGTCTCGTGATGGTCTACGCCGGGAGCAAGGACTCGCTTGCCGCCATCGGCGCAGACCCCGCGCTCTACGTCAAGAAGCAGATCGTGTTCATGACCTTCGGCCTGGTGGCCATGGCCGTGGGTGCCCGGCTCGACTACCGGAACTTCCTTGAGCGAATGCCGCTGGCCTACCTGCTGGCGACCGTGTCGTTGGCCGGGTTGTTCCTGGTGCCCGCTCGCAACGGCGCCCATGGCTGGTATCAGCTCGGACTGTTCCAGCTCCAGCCGGCGGAGTTCGCCAAGATCGTCATCATCGGGTCCCTCGCCGCCTACGGTGCCGCCCAGCGCAGTGAGCTCGACCTTCGACGCTTCCTGGTAGCCCTGTCCATCGCGTCGGTGCCCACGTTGCTCGTGTTCCTGGCTCCCGACCTCGGGACGGCGTTGGTGTATCTGTCAATCGTGTTGCTGATGCTTTGGCTTGGCGGGGCCCAGGGCAAGCATCTCCTGGCCCTCGTCGGCTCCGGAATCGCCATGGCTTGGCTGATGATCAAGTTCGAGATCTTGAAGCCGTATCAAGTGAAGCGGCTCACGTCGTTCATCAACGCCAGTGCCAGCGCGCAGGACGCGGCGTACAACGTGTTCCAGTCCAAGATCGCCATCGGCGCCGGTGGAGTGACCGGCCAAGGACTCTTCCAGGGGACCCAGACCCGCGGTTCATGGGTTCCGGCGCGTCATACCGACTTCATTTTCTCGGTCGTCGGTGAGCAGCTGGGCTTCGTCGGGGCCATCCTCGTCGTCGGCCTGTTTGGCGTCGTGTGCTGGCGGATCTGGCGGGCTGCGGCGGTTGCCCGCGATCCCGAGGGCATGCTCATGTGTGGGGGCGTACTGGCCATGTTCGTGTTCCAGATTTTCGAGAACATCGGCATGACCATGGGCATCATGCCGGTCACCGGGATCCCGCTGCCCTTCCTCACCTACGGCGGCTCGTCGACGATCACCGCCTTTTTCGCGGTGGGCCTAGTACTGAACGTGGCCGCCAGCCGGTTCCGCTGACCTATCGCCGGTTCGGGGGGCCGGTCGGCGGTAAGGTCGGCCTGGTGTCCCTGACCGTGCTCTCGATGACCGTGTCATGGCCGTCGTTGCTCTCGGTTCTGGTCGTTCTGTTGGTCCTGCTCGTTGTCTCGACTGTCCTGTCGATGGCCGTTGCGACCAGCGCTTTCCTATCGCTCGGCGCGCTCGCCTCCGGTCTTGACCGTCCAGGCGCCGCCATTTGCACCAACGGCCGTCGCCGCCCGACGGTCGCCGAAAGGTCTCGCCATGTCCGCCTCCGCCGACACACCCTCCGATGCCCCGCGCCCCAACGCGGCGGGGTCGTCCGACGCGACCGGGGACTCCTCTTCCGCTAGCTCCGACGGTCCGGGCGCGTCTGGTGACCCGAGCCGTCCTCGTCGGCGCGGCAACCGCGGTGGCAAGAATCGTCGTCGTCCCGCCGCCGTCGATGGGGTTGGCGTCGACGGGCCCGTCGCCGATGTTGGCGCCAACCCGGAGCTGCCCGATCCGCCCCAGGAAGGCCAGCCCCGGGCGCGTGCCGCGACCGGAGATCGTCCGCCGAAAGCTCGCAATCCCCGTCAACCGCAACGGGCCCCTCGCACCGACGAAGGTCAGGCCACGGAAGACAGCGTCGAGGCCCCGACCAAACCGGCCGGGTCCCGGGGCGCCGCGGGTGGCCGCGGCCGCCGCGGTCAGGCGGCCGACGGACGCCGCCAGGACATCATTGAGCCGGCCCGCGATGCACCCCGCGACCGCAATGGCAAGCCCATCGGGCGCTACCTCATGTGCGTGCACACCCGGCCGGAAGCGACGCAGATTGCCGTTCTCGAAGGTCGTGCGCTGATCGAGCACTTCGTCAGTCGGCCGACCGACCAGGCGACGCAGATCCACGGGAACATCTACTGCGGCCGCGTGCAAAACGTGCTGCCCGGCATGGAGGCGGCGTTCGTCGATATCGGGACGCCGAAGAACGCGGTGCTCTATCGCAGCGACGTGTCCGTCGACCTCGGTGACATCGAAGGCGGTTCGTCGCGTGGCCGTAACAAGGCGCAGAGTGCGAGCCGGATCGAAGAAATTCTGCGCAACGGTCAGATCATCACGAGCCAGGTGACGAAGAACCCGATCGGAGCGAAGGGCGCCCGGCTAACCCAGGAAGTGTCGCTGCCCGGGCGCTTCGTCGTGCTTATCCCCAATTCCGACACGTACGGGATCTCCAAGCGTCTCGGCGACGAGGAGCGCAAGCGGCTACGTCGAATCCTCGACGAGGTCCGTCCGGAGGGTCACGGCCTCATTGTTCGCACCGCGGCTGAGGGGGCCACGGCCGAAGAGTTGCGCGCCGACGTGGTCGAACTCGGTCGTCTGTGGAAGGAGATCGAGACCAAGGCCAACCGGGCCAAAGGTCCTGCGCTGCTCCATCGAGAGCCCGACCTGGCCGTGCGGGTGATCCGCGAGGAGTTCAACCGCAACTATCGCGGAGTGATCCTCGACGACCCCGATCTCTATGCCGAGGTGCGTTCCTACGTCGAACGGATCACCCCAGAGCTGGCTGATCGGGTCGAGTTCTACGACACCGCCAAGGAGGGCCTGCCGCTGTTCGAACGTCACCATGTGCACGAGCAGGTCCACAAGGCCATCGACCGCAAGGTCTGGCTGCCGTCAGGTGGCTCGCTGATCATCGAGCGCACCGAAGCGCTCACCGTGATCGACGTGAACACGGGCAAGAACGTGGGCTCGTCAAACCTCGAGGAGACGGTTTTTCGCAACAACCTCGAAGCGGCCGATGAAATCGCCCGTCAGCTGCGACTGCGAGATATCGGCGGGATCATCGTTATTGACTTCATCGATATGGAGATCCGGGCGAATCGCGACGCCGTGATGAACACGTTCCGGACCGCCCTCGGGCGGGACAAGACCCGTTCCCAGGTGTTCGACATCTCGGAGCTGGGTCTGGTCGAGATGACCCGCAAACGCATCTCCGAAGGACTCGTCGAGTCCCTTTCCGGGACGTGCCCCACGTGCAGCGGTCGCGGCTTCACCTTCGACGAATCCCTGATCGGCTGAGCTGACTGACCCGTCGACCGTGGTGGGCGGGTCCGTCCGGTTGGCTCGGTCGTGTAGAGTCGATGCCCTTATGTACGCAGTCATCAAAACGGGTGGAAAGCAGTACAAGGTCGCTCAAGGCCAGACACTGCAGGTCGAACTTCTCGGCATCGCCGACGGCGAGACCGTGTCGTTCTCGCCGATCCTCGTGGTCGACGGCGCCACTGTGCTGACCGGTGATCAGGCCAAGGCCGCCACTGTCACCGCCACGGTCGTCGGGACCACCAAGGGACCGAAGATCACTGGCTACATGTACAAGGCGAAGGCCCGGGCCCAGAAAAAGTGGGGCCACCGCCAGAGCTATTCCACCCTCACCGTCACCGCAATCTCGGCCTGACGCTCACGCGTCGGCTCCCTACGGAGGTTCTCCCCCCATGTCAAAGACTAAAGGTGGCGGTTCAACCCGCAACGGTCGCGATTCCAACGCCCAGCGCCTTGGCGTCAAGGTGTTCGGCGGCTCCGCGGTGTCGGCCGGCTCTATCATCGTCCGCCAGCGCGGCACGGTGTTTCACCCCGGTGACAACGTCGGCAAGGGCTCCGATGACTCGCTGTTCGCCCTCGTCGACGGCAAGGTGCTCTTCGGTGAGCGCCGCGGTCGCAAGCTCGTTCACGTCACCGCTGAGTGACCGTCGCCCCAACTGGGGCTGACAACGGGTCGGCCGTACCGGTCGACCCGTTCTTCGCGTCTGGAGCATGTTAATGAGCGGATTCGGCTCTGTTGTTGGTTGCGTCGATCCTGTGGATGATGGCTCATGAGCGGATTCGTTGACGAAGCCCAGCTGCACGTGAAAGCCGGTGACGGCGGCGCGGGGTGCGTGTCGTTCCGTCGTGAACCGTTCGTTCCCCGGGGCGGACCCGACGGCGGCAACGGCGCCAAAGGTGGCGACGTCTGGCTCGTGGCCGATCGCAACGTCGCCTCGTTGCTCGGCTTTCGTGACCATCCGCACCGTGCCGCAGGTGGCGGCGATCACGGTCGGGGCAAGCAGGCCAACGGCCGCACCGGGACAGACACGCTGGTACCGGTGCCGATCGGGACCGTCGTCAAGAACCCCGAGGGTGTGATCATTGCCGACCTGGCCTCGGAGGGTCATCGTTGGCGGGCAGCTTCGGGCGGACGGGGCGGTCGAGGCAACGCCTCGTTCTTGTCGAACCGTCTGCGGGCCCCGGACTTTGCCGAGCAGGGCGAGGTCGGCGAGGAGTTCTGGTTCGACCTCGAACTGAAGCTCATGGCCGACGTGGCCCTGGTGGGCTTCCCCAACGCCGGCAAGAGCACACTGATCTCCGCCGTTTCGGCGGCCAAGCCGAAGATCGCCGCCTACCCCTTCACCACCCTCGAACCCCACCTGGGCGTTGTCCGTATCGAGCGTTTCGGCACCCCGCTCGACCCCCGTGGCGACTTTGAGTTCGTGATGGCCGACATCCCGGGCCTGATCGAAGGGGCGGCCGAAGGCAAGGGCCTTGGCCATCAGTTCCTCCGCCATGTGGAGCGGGCCCGGGCGCTGCTCGTCCTGCTTGACCTCAGCGCAGTCGATGCTGCCGGTCCCACCCCGGCCGAGCAGGAGGAGATCCTGCTGCGCGAATTGGGCGAGTATTCGCCCGAGCTCCTGACCCGGCCGAGACTGGTCATTGGGACCAAGCTCGACACTCTCGACGGCGAAGAGGAGATCGCCCAGCTTCTGCCGGGTTGCCCCGAGATCCTCGTGAGCGCAGCGACCGGCCAAAACCTACGGGCGATGCTCATTGCCTTGGCGCCGCTCATCGCCGAGGCCCGCGCCGCGCAACCGATGTCGGACACCTTCGTCGTCCATCGACCCGATACCGACGGGATCGAACTGCGGCGCAACGACGACGGCTCCTGGTCGGTCCTGGGCCGAGCGGCGACGCGAGCCGTTGCGGTGAGCGACCTCAACAACCCGCTTGCCCTCGCCCACGTGCGGCGTCAGCTCGACAAGCTCGGCGTCTCGAAAACGTTGTTACGCGCCGGCGCGAAGTCGGGAGACATTGTCCGTATCGGGTCCTTCAGTTTCGATCTCGAATAGCCCGGCCTCGCGACTGGCGCGGGACCTACCATCGACACTTCCATGACGACCGTTGTCGCCAAGATTGGCTCTTCCTCGCTCACCGACGCCGGTGGCGTGATTGTTCGTGAGGCCATCGCGTCGGTGTGCAGTCAGGTGGCCGAGTTGCGAGCTCGTGGCGACCGCGTGGTGGTGGTCACCTCGGCCGCCGTGGCCGCGGGCGTGGAGACGCTCGGCTTCACGGAGCGGCCAACCGACATTTTGACCCTGCAAGCCGTGTCGGCCGTTGGCCAGTCTCGGCTGATGCGGGTTTGGGACGACTCGTTTGCCGCCGTCGGACTGGTGAGCGGGCAGGTGCTCGTTACCCCGAACGAGTTCTTCGACCGACGCCAGTACCTCCACATTCGGGCCACGCTCGCCCGGCTCCTCGCCCTTGGCGTGGTGCCGGTCATCAACGAAAACGACGCAGTGGCCGACGACGAGCTGCGTTTCGGGGACAACGACCGCATCGCCGCGCTGATCGCCCACTTGATCGGGGCCGACGTTTTGGTCCTGCTGACCGATACCGCTGGGCTTTTCACCGCGGACCCACGCACCGATCCGTTGGCCACGCTGATTGAACATGTCGACGAGGTCACCCCCGAGCTGGAGGCCCTCGCTGGCGGCTCCGGGACGAGGCGCGGAAGCGGGGGCATGTCCTCGAAGCTCCGGGCCGCCAAGATTGCGTCGTCGTCGGGGATCCGGGCGGTCATCGCCGGGGCCAAACGTCCCCGAGCGCTCGTTGAAGCGGTCGACGAAGTGGCCGGGGTCGGCACCGTCGTCGCCCCGCAGACCCGTCAGCTCACCGCCCGCAAGCTGTGGATCGCTTTCGCCGGAGATGAGCGAGGCACATTCGTGGTCGACGCGGGGGCGCGTCGAGCGCTGGCCGAACGTGGAGGCTCATTGCTGTCAGCCGGCGTGGTCGACGTGCTCGGTGATATCGAGGAGGGTGACATCGTCGCCCTCTCTGACCAGACCGGCTCGGTCTTTGCTCGCGGCGTGAGCCGCGTCACCACCGGTCAGGCGCGTTCGCTCAAGGGTCGCCGTACCTCGGATCTTCCTGATGATGCTCCACCCGTCTTCGTCCACGCCGACGATCTCGTGGTGCTGTCGCCGGCGGCTGGCCGGTAGGGTCCTTCGATGGCTGACGAAGCAGAACAAGCACGACGTGTCCGTGAGCAGGTTGCCGAAAAGGCGAAACTCGGATCGGTCGGCACTGGCGGCGGAACGATCTTCACCGAATCGGTGCTGGTGGTAAATCAAAAGGCCAAGCTCATCGAGCTCGCCAATGAGTACAAAGTCTTCGATGCCGCCGGCGCGCAAATCGGTACGGTGCGACAGGTCGGTCAGAGCAGAGGGAAAAAGGTCGCTCGGTTTCTCTTCAATTTCGACATGCTTATGCGTCATGAGCTCCAGATCGTCGACCTTGCTGGAGTAACCCAACTCGGTGTGATCAAGCCTCGGGCGTTTCTGCGACCGAAGCTGCTTGTCAACGGTGCAGCGGGAGAACTTCTCGGCTCCATTGCCATCAAACTGCGGATCGGCAAGGCCCGATTTCTTCTCTTTGATGCCACAGGAGTGGAAGTCGGCACGCTGAACGCCGAGAATTTCCGCGCCTGGAATTTCACCATGACCGATGCCGCCGGGGCCGAGATCGCCACGATCACCAAGACCTGGGAGGGTCTGGGCAAAGCGATATTTACCAACGCCGACAACTACGTCGTGCAACTCCTCGTCCCGCTTACCAACCCATTGCTCTCCATCGCCATTGCCTCGTCACTCGGCATCGACCTGATCCTGAAACAGGCAAAGGGCTAAGCGGGGGCGTAGCGGTCGACGTCGATCGTCACCTTCGGGGCCATCGTCGGGATGATCCGGGGCGTATAGGTCAGGGTGTAGCGAAAGCCCGGATGAAGGGTGATCGAGTTCGACAGCTTATTGGCCCCGAACGGCCACCGCAGAGGCTCGTAGGAGATGTCCAGGCCGTGGACACCGGGGTTCACGACGAACTCCGACGGCGTGTCCCAGCCGAGAAAGATCGGCACGTCGTCGAGCCGGGCGGTGATCGGCGCACCGCCAAGACCGGGAAGGCCACGGCAGACGAGGATGAGCGACGCTTTGCGGTCCGACATTGGGTGAGCGCCGCCGGGCCGGGTCAGGCTGGCGTGGCGGGCTGGGGGGCTTCGACGGCTGGAGCGGCCGCCGGCGCGTCTCCGAGACCGAGCTGGGCCTTGATCTGGCTGAGACGAGCCTGGGCTTCGGTGTTAAGCGAGGCCTGCTCCACTTCCAGCATGCGAGCTTCGACCGTGGAACCCTGCAACTCCGCGGTGCCCATAGCCTTGGCATAGCGCTGCTCGATTTTGCGCTGGACCTCGTCGAGCGAAGGTACGTCGTCGCCGACCGTTGCGGTGAGCTGACCCATCGTGGTGTTGAGCTGTTCCTGCATTTTGGCTTGATCGAGCTGCGACAACAGCTTCTGCTTTTCCGAAAGCTTCTTCTGGAGCTGCGTGGATGACTGAGCGACGGCGGCTTTCGCTTGGTCTGATGCCTGCGTGGCTTGAAGCGACAGTGTCTTGAGGCCTTCAACCTCGCTCTCCAGGGCAATGAGGCGATTGGCAAAGGCCTCGGCCGTGCGGGTGTACTCAAGGGCCTTGGCCGCATCGCCCTTTTTGGCCGCTTCGTCGGCCATAACGACGGCCTGGCGAGCAGACGAGTTGACCTTGGCCAAGTCGTCGAGCTTGCGGTTCAGACCCATATCGGCCTGCTTCTGGTTGGCGATGACATTGGCGGCCTGCTGGGTGAGGCGGCGATGCTGATCCTGGGCTTCGATCAGCGCCTGCTCAAGTTGGACCTTGGGATCGGCTTTCTCGTTGAACTTGCCGGTAAGGGCGGCGGTCACGTACGACCAGGCACGGCGGAAGAGCTTGAACATGAGCGCCATCGTAGCGAGCGGCGTTGGCTTGCGGACCCAGGGACTACCCGGAACGAACCCCGGTTCGTGATCGCCGTCGTCAGGGTCACGCGCTCGCTGTGTCGCGGTCAGGGTGTGCCGAAGGTGGCCCGCTCGATGCGGCCCGCTTCGTCGAGACCTTGACGGACCGCTTCCATTTCCATGCGGACCCGGTCGAGATCGGCACCGAGTGCATCGACGGCGCCAACATCGTCGGCGGTGGCGGAGAGTTCGACGGTGCGGGCCACGATCTCGTCGAGCTGCGCGTCGAGCGATCGGAGGCGATCCTGGGCGGTAATGGCGCCGTTGCGCAGACGCTCGGCGGCATCGAGCTGGGTCTGGAGCGACGTCACCGTGGCCGCCAACGTGGGTTGGCGGGACGGGTCGTTGTTCACGGCCAGGCGATGCTGCGCCTCGTCGAGCTCGGCCGCCGTCTTGGCCGGGTCGAGCTGCTCATAGGCCCTCTGCAGCTGGGCGCCGCGCTTCGAGGTTTGCCAGCAACCCTCGACGGCCGCCGCCACTTCGTCGCGCAGCGTTTCGAGCTGATCTCGAACCGGTCCGGGCGACGTCGACC
>JAYSTV010000470.1:0-2523 GCA_043719425.1 Acidimicrobiia bacterium
TTCCACACGAAGCGTAGACAGAGAATGTGCAGGCCGTAATGCGCCAAGCGTGAAGGGATTGAGCCCCGACAAACATCTTTTTCCGTGGTGGCCGAGCCATTATGAGGAAGCGAAGGCAGCATCGAATGCAACTCGGGCTCCCGTACGTGGAGCTGCACCACTCGCCGTAACTGGGAGGGTGCAACGGCTCGCATTCGACACCACCGGGGTCCGTGACCACGGCATGTACACAAGGCCAGCAGCGGAACGTGAGAGATCTGCCCGGAGTCGGACCACCGCAGTACAACCCAGGTCCAGAGCCAGCGAGCAAGGCGTAAAGCCCGAGTTCAAGGCGATTCTCCGAGCAGAAGTCAGATGCTCTCATAGTAGTGAGGAAGTGGGGTAATGCCCATGGAGCGAAGGGGAGCACGGGATGTGGCCCAGACCAGCAAGGCTTCCTCGGTCCACGCGGAGGGACCGTTCACGGGGTACGTCAAGCTGGACTGGATACACTCGGTTGCCGTCGGTCGACCCGAGGAGCGGTTCACCAGCTTGGTGCACCACTTCAACGAGCCGAACCTGCGGCGAGCATTTCAGGAGCTGGATGGGTCCAAGACTCCTGGAGTCGACCGCGTTACGAAGGACCAGTACCGCAAGGACCTCGATGCCAACATCGAGGCCCTCGTGCAAGCACTTCGAGATGGCGACTGGACACCGCGTCCCAGCCGTCAGGTCCTCATCCCAAAGCCGCAAGGCGGGACGAGGTCGCTCGCGGTTGGGTGCCTGGAAGACAAGATCGTCCAGACGCTCACGGCGCGCATTCTCGAAGCCGTGTTCGAGCCGAGGTTCTCCCGCTTCAGCTACGGCTTTCGCAGGGGCAAGTCGGCTCACCAAGCCGTGGGTCGCCTCGTTGAGACGATCCACGACCGGAGCGAGCACTGCGTGGTCGTCGAAATGGATATCGAGAAGTTTTTCGACTCGATGGACCACGACTGGCTCATGCAAGCGCTCGCAACACGCGTCGAAGACCCGAATTTTCTGAGGCTGATCCGCATCCTCCTGAAAGCCTCCGTGCTCAAGGTCGACGGTGAGATCCTCCCCACGGAACTCGGCACGCCGCAAGGCTCTCCGGCGAGCCCCGTCCTGGCGAACATCTACCTGCACTTCCTGCTCGATGAATGGTTCCGAAAGAACCACTCCCAGAGCGGGCGGATGATCCGCTACGCCGACGACGCGGTTTTCGTCTTCGACGACCTCGCCACGGCGGAGAAGTTCAGGGCGGCACTCGTGGAGCGCATGGCCGAGGGCAAGCTTCGGCTCAACCTCGGCAAGAGCTCCATCGTGCCGTTCTCACGACGCAGACCCCGGGGCACCGTCGCCTTCCTGGGATTCGAGCTGTACTGGGGGCGGGACGCTGCCAAACGCAGGTTCTTGAAACTCAAGACCCAGCCAAAGCGCCTCTCGCGCAGCATTTCGGCCTTCACCGACTGGATCAAAGCCACGAGAAATAGAATGAAGCTCGACCGCCTGTGGCGCATCGCCCGCGACAAGCTACAGGGGCACTTCAACTACTTCGGCGTACGCACCAACTCGAGAAAGCTGAACCACTACTATTTCGACTGCGTCGGCGCGCTCTACAAGTGGCTGAACAGGCGCTCGCAAAAGCGCTCGTTCTCTTGGGAACGGTTTCTACGGCGAATCGCCCACAACCCGCTTCCGAGACCCGCACACGGTGAAGAGCTGCGCGATGTCTCCTCCGAACTACGTTCCGATAAACACAAACCGAAGAGCCGGATGCGGGAAACTCGCAAGTCCGGTTCTGTAAGGAGCCGGGGGTGGCAACACCCCCGGTTTACTTGATGGCAAAACGGAAGCGAAGGAAGTTCACGGCTGAATTCAAAGCCGATGCGGTGCGTCTCTGCACGAGAGGAGGGCGCTCGATCGGGCAGGTGGCCACCGATCTGGACCTCACCGAGACGGCCCTTCGTGAGTGGGTGCGACGCAGCGAAGCGGACGCTGGCAAAGGCAACCCAGAGGTGCTTACCACGGCCGAGCGAGACGAGCTTCGGCAACTGCGCCGCGATAACAAGCGGCTGTTGATGGAGCGCGACATATTAAAAAAAGCGGCGGCATTCTTCGCGAAAGAGAGCACGTGAAGTTTGCCTTTATCGACGTGGAGAAGGCCCAGTGGCCGGTCGCTTCTCTATGCGAGATGCTCGAAGTTTCTCGAAGTGGCTACTACGCCTGGACGATTCGCCCAGAGGCTCCAAAGGTGCAAGCGGACGCCGAGCTCGTCGCCGAGATCAAGGACGCTCACAAGGCGGGCAGGGGTGCCTACGGCAGTCCTCGGGTGGTGCGCGCCCTCCGCAAGAAGGGACGCCGCATTGGCAAGAACCGTGTGGCACGCCTGATGCGCAAGGAAGGGATCGTCGGGCGGAAAAAGAAGCGATTCAGGAAAACGACCGATTCGAATCATGCCGACCCGATCGCGCCTAACGTGCTCGAACGCAACTTCCAAGTCGATCTGCCCGACACCGCCTGGGT
>JAYSTV010000048.1:0-1800 GCA_043719425.1 Acidimicrobiia bacterium
AAAACGTGATGTTCTGTCGAAAGGCCCAGGCGTCGTCCGAGATCGAAGTTACGGCTGCCCGGCGGAGTCGCCAGTTCATGAGGCGCAGTCTGCTGCTCACCGCCTGTGCTGGTGTGAGCACAGCTTTGAGTTCCCATCTCCGGAGAACCGCGTGGACTTCAACATCAAAGAGTCCGTCCGGAACCCACGGGACAGCATCTGCTGGAAGCAGTTTGCGCAGTCTTGCGCCGGCCGTCGTGCGCGCGATCATCTCGACGCCTGCGGATGCGTCGATGACGACTGGAGTCAAATGTCGAGTTCTGCTCGGGCGGCAGCGAGTTCGTCAGCAGCACTTACGTCAAGGTCGACGGGCTCGTCGTCGACGTCGTCAAGCCACTCACGAAACGCGTGCGCAACGCGACGGTCACTCATTCGAGGGTGCGCGATATCAAGCACGGATGCGCTGCGCGAGGCGGTGTCGCTCATGGTTTCGATCGTACCCCTCGTGTTCGACCGTCACCTGAAAAGTTCAAGAGCTGTGCCGTTAGGTCCACTCGGTTGTTGTGGAATCGACAACACCGCCCTGATCACATCGCTGCCGTGATTGTTCGAGCAAGTGATCATGGCCGCAAGGCGACACGGCATATGACGGCAAACTCTGACAGTCATCGGCGGCGAAGCCATACCCGTAGGTTGATCGTTCCGGGCTGGTCGAGTGTTGAGCCGAATGTTGGGTTGACAGCCCTTGGTCCACTGAATTTGTCACACCGGCTCGTCATGATGGCCACACGTGTTCATCGCGCTCGGTGCCCGCAGGCCCCAATCAACGACGAGTAGTTTGGAGGTACCCGATGGCCCGGATTCGCCGGCTCGAAGAACGACAGCTCAGCCTCGACCTGGGGCAGGAAGTGGACCCGCCTGTGTTGCAGATCGACGAGGCAGGCGAGCACGGCGAAGTGTTCACTCGTCGCTGGGTTGTCGATCTGATCCTCGACCTATCCGGCTTTACCGCTGACCGCGACCTTGCCGGCATGGTCGCTGTCGAACCGTCTTGCGGGTCGGGAGCATTCCTTGCACCGATGACCGAACGTCTTATCGAGTCTTGTCGAGCCCATGGTCGACCCCTCGCTGAAATTCGGCACGCGTTACGTGCATTTGACCTGCTCCCGGTGAACGCTGAACTCGCGGAAAAGACCATCGCAGGGGCGATGACCGACGCCGGGCTCGACGATGTTGAGGCCAAGTCGATCTCCGCAGCCTGCGTGAAGTGTGGCGACTTTCTGCTCACCGATCATGGCGATGATGTTGCGGACTTCGTACTGGGGAATCCTCCGTACATTCGGTTGGAGTCCGTGCCGTCTGCTCGCAGCGCTGCGTACCGGCGCGTCTGTCAAACGATGCGAGGACGCAGTGACATCTTCGTTGGGTTTATCGAGATGAGCCTCCGGATCCTGAAACCCGATGGCGTCCTCGGCTTCATTGTCGCTGATCGGTGGATGCACAACCAGTACGGCGCAGACCTTCGTCGTCTCGTCTCGGCGGGCTACTCGGTTGAGGCGATCATCTCGATGCACGACGTCGACGCATTCGAGGAAACTGTCGCTGCGTACCCGGCCGTAACTGTAATCCGACGTCGAGATCAGGGCACTGCGGTCGTCGCCAACGCATCGAAAGCGTTCGGAAAATCGCAGGCGCAGTCTCTTGCGAAGTGGGCCTCGACAACCCGGCGTTCCGTAAACACGAATGCGGTCTCGGCGGTGAAGTTGACGGCGTGGTTTGACTCTGAATCGTCTTGGCCATCGGGCAACCCGGCCAATCTCG
>JAYSTV010000471.1:0-2520 GCA_043719425.1 Acidimicrobiia bacterium
CCGGCGGCCATCACGTAGGCGCTGCGGTAGCCGCCACCGTGGTCGCGGAGCCACCCCATGGAGAGCGGCCCGATGGCGTTTCCGGCGGCGATGAAAATGGCTGAGCGGCCATAGATGCGCGGGTAGTCCCGCACGCCGAACACCTCGGCCAGCAGGAGCGGATGGAGCAGGAGGACGTTGCCCACGCCAAGGCCGAAGAGCACCGCGCCAACGTAGATTGTCGAGGACGACTGGGCGAAGGCAAGGGCCGCAAGCCCTATCGCCTGAATGCCAAGCGCGCATACGGCAAAGCGGTACGTGGAGAAGCGGGCGACGATCGCGCCTCCGCTGAGGCGACCGATCACACTGCAAGCGGCGAGAAGGCTGACAACCGTTGTGCCGGTCGATTCCCCAGCTCGCTCGTTCGCCAACTTCACGAGCTGCGAGATCCCGCCGACCTGGCCGAGAAGACCGAACGCGAATGCCGCCGTGATGGCGGCGAAGGCAAGAGAGCGGATTGCGTCGACAAACGGAACACCCGGGGCGACGGTCGCGGCGGTGACGGCGACCACGGGGTCGCCATCGGGGGCAAGGCCCATCCGAGCGGGGTCGGGTCGGAGCGCGAGGACGGGAATCACGACCACGCCGAGAAAGAACATGATCGCAATCGTCGTCATGGCCGAAGGAAGCGTGTGGTCTTTGAGCAGTCGAGCAGCAACGGGCGTGAGCGCTATGCCACCGACGGAAAGTCCGGTGGTGGCGACCGAGAGGGCGACCGAACGGCGTCGATGAAACCAGCGAGTGATGACGGTGTTGGCCACCAGCACCGCCGTGCAGGTGAAGCCGGCCCCGAACAGCGCATACACGGGGTAGAGCTGCCACAGCTTGGTGAGTCTGCCGATGAGCACCATGCACGTGGATACAACGAACGCACCTGTGACGACGAAGAGCCGTGGATCGAACCGGGCGAGGAGACGGGCGACGACCACGCCGGTGAACCCGGACGAGACCCAGAACACCGAGGTCGCCAGTGAGACTTCGAACACGGAGAACCCGCGTTGTTTCGTGAGCGTGTTCAAGAAAAGTGGTAGCCCGTAGAACGTGAGACCAGCGGCGAACATCAGTTGCACGAACACGGCGCCGACGATCACCCACCCATAGAAGAAGCGTTGGTTCGTTGGTGCAGACACGGCTCTGCACGCTACGGGTTTTGCGCTCGCTGGCGAATGCTGTACATTGCTCAGACTTATGAACAGTGCTCAGAAAGCCTCACCGTGAGGTCCGCTCCCTGGCGGAGACATCCGACCTCGGCGACCGAAGTTCTGGAATGGACTGATCGTCCGTGGACAACTGCCCTCGTGCTCGTGTGCCAGGAGTGCAACGGCACCACCGCAGGCACGACACCGGCAATCGCCCTCAAAGACGCGAAGTCCATCTCGCGATCGATCGGTCCGAAGGGACGTTTTCGGGTGACTGGGTCGGGGTGCCTCGACGTCTGCCCGAAGCTCGGCGTGGCGCTCGCAGTCTCGATCGACGGGGCCCCAACGCGTTGTGCTGTCGCAAGGTCATCGGATGCAGTCCGAGCTCTCGCCGAGGCGCTGCGATGAGCAACGTCGATCCGTTCCGTCGGGCCCGAGCGCTCTCCCTCGCCACGTTTCGTGCCGACGGAACGAGCGTAGCCACGGCGATGTGGTTCTACGTCGACGGCAATCATCTCTTCACGACGACGGTGTCGACGACAGCCAAGGTTCGTCGACTACTCGCAAGTCCCAACGTGGAGCTGGCCGTGTGCACTCAGACGGGAAAGATCACCGGGCCGATCCACGTCGGTACGGCTCGCGTGATGAATGGAAGCGAGACCGAGGCTGTGCTCAAGCGAAAGCAGAAGCGTTATCCGGTGCACCGCGCCATGATGCTTCTGCCCAGTCTGAAAGATCAGATCGGCATCGAGATCACGCCCGGTTTGCGGCGCGACAGCACACCGTGAGCGCCGTCACACGGCGGGATCGCAACCGGGCCGAGATGCGCGATGCCATGCTTGGTGCCGTGCGAGAGATCGCCGCCGCCGAGGGTTGGCATGCGGTCTCGATCCGCAAGGTCGCGGAGCGCATCGACTATTCGCCAACGTTGCTCTACCAATACTTTGCGTCGAAAGTGGCGGTTGTTCAGGAGATTCGTCGCCTCGGTTACGAAGAGTTGTGCGCTCGCCTCGTGAAGGCCGGCCAGCGGGCCCGCAATCCGCAGCATCGGTTGGTGCTTCTGGCGCGAGCAAACGTTCATCATGCGTTCGATCAGCCTGAAGTCTTCAAAGCGATGCTCGGAATGGACGGCAGCCCGCGCAACCCGCCGCCGGATGTGACCGCGCCGGGTCGCATCGCCGAGCTGTTGCGGGTGTCCCTACAACGGGCGGCGGGCGACGTGACGATCGAGAACCGCCGACTCGACGCCTATGCCGAAGCGTTCTTCGCCGCCGTGCAGGGCGTTGTCACGATGTATCTCAACGACATGCTGACGGGTGGTCGCAAGCGCGCTCTCGCCACC
>JAYSTV010000472.1:0-2514 GCA_043719425.1 Acidimicrobiia bacterium
TCACGCTCCAGCGAACAGTCCGTCCCAAGCGCGGCGTTCGACGCGGTCAGGGTCGTTGACGACGTGGCAGATGCTGTCGAGGATCATTGTGGCGCGCCCGTCGGGCTCGTACGGCGGCCACGAAGGCAGGCTGGGGGTCTGGGGGTTCCCGGTGCGAGCGAAGGCGGTCCAAATGGTGCTCACCCAGTTCGCTATCTGGTACCGGTCGGGGCCGCTTCCGCTCATTGCCGATAGGTCGGGGTTCCCGAACGTGTAAGCGATGTCGAGCCCGTGCGGTGAACCGAGAACTCCGTCCAAGGCGTCCGTTTCGTAGTCGAACCGGTACATCCAAACCGGTGCCACCCCGTGGGCTGCCTTCCTTTCCGCCATCCGGATCGACCCGACCCGAACACTGTCGGTCAGGACAGCGGCGAGGCGTTGCGCCGGTGTGGCGTTCGGGCGGCACGACTGGTAGGTCTTATAGAGCGGAAGGCCGCGCCCAGGAAAGATCGTTTCCACCGTCGCTGCGGCGCCTGCGTCGTCGAGCGAGTCGAGGGCCTCGTTCGGGTACGTGAACATGCGCATCTCGTCGCGGGTCGTCCCGATGAGCAACGGCACCCCGCTGGAAACCGACGGGGCGTCGGGCTCGAAGGGATGACGGGGCAAGACGACCCCGTCCATCACCGGGCCGAACATCCGACCGCCCGGCCGGGTCCTCCCAGCACCCAACGGGCTGCCCAACACCCGCACCAAGGACGCAATCAAGGTCGCCGCGGGCACCACCAACAGGTCCCGTGAATCGCCAAAGCCGAGATCCGCCAACAGCGCCCGCGTTGTGTCCTCAGCCGCGTCAGCTGTGATTGCATCGAGCTTCGGTCCACTCTGCACGATCGCTCGGTGGAACAAACCAGTGGCCGCGGGCATGGCCATCAACGTCGAGACCTTCGCTCCACCACCGGATTGACCGAAGATGGTCACGTTGCCAGGGTCCCCTCCAAAGACGCCGATGTTGTCGCGGACCCAAGCCAAAGCGGTCACCAAATCGAGGTTGCCGACGTTGCCTGATCCGGCGTATGCGTCGCCCAGGACCCCCTCCACGAATAGATAACCCAGCGCACCAAGACGATGGTTCACGCTGACTACCACCACGTCATGGTGTTCAGCCAACCAACGACCGTTGAACACCGCCATTGAACCCGAACCAATCGTGTGTGCCCCACCATGGATCGAAAACATCACCGGTCGCCCGACCGACGACGGCGAGTTCGGCGCCCAGATATTGAGAACAAGACAGTTTTCGCCCTGCGGTTCGGACGCCTGCAATTCCGCCGTTAGGCCGAGCATCACCTGGCCTCGCTCAGACGGGCCGAAACTCAGCGCGGGCTGCGGTGCGGCGGGGCCAATCGCCGTACAGTCCCGCACCCCCGACCACCCCACCACCGGCGGCGCGGGGAGGAATCGGCCGGCGCCATCCACCGGCCCGCCGTAAGGCACGCCGAGGAACCGAGTCACCGCGCCGTCCGCCACCAACTCTCCACGGACGAGACCGGACGCAACTTCGCTGACGACTTCACCCACGACGACCTCCGAGATGCGTGTGTAACGTACGGTAACACTCAGCCATATCTGGCCACACGAAGCTCAAAAGGGGGGAACGATATTGAACGGTCCACTTCACGGCAGCGTCGCCATTGTGACTGGGGCAAGCCGCGGTCTGGGCCGAGCATTTGCGATTGACTTGGCGCAGTCCGGAGCCGATCTAACTTTGGTTGCGCGTTCAGCTAACGATCTTGAGGACGCCGCGCGCGTCGTACGTTCGTATGGCGTCAGGTGTGAGACCGTCATCGGTGACGTCCGTGATGACGAACTCGCTGAGCGCTGCGTCACCCACACCGTCGAACGACTCGGTCCACCGGTTCTTCTAGTCAACAATGCCGGTGTTTTCGCAGCTCGGTGCGCTCGCCGATGTCGACGGCGGCAGCAACGTGGTCGACGTCGTCATCCGAGGACTCCGCGTGAAGGCCGGCTCTGACACGAGTCGTATCGTCGCCACTGAGGCGTCGGCTATCGACTGACCTAGCAAATTGTACGCATGGGCAGCACAGCGCCGGGCAACGGGGTCTGCGACACTTACGCGATGTTGAACGATGAACGGCCGACAGGAACGGTCACGTTCCTGTTTACCGACATCGCAGGCTCGACCACACTGTGGCAGCAATACCCTGAGGCGATGGCCCAGGCGCTCCCGCGACATGACGCAATCATTCGGGCCGCCATCGCCGAGTCCGGGGGTGTCGTGTTTTCGACCGGTGGCGATGGCTTTGCCGCTGTCTTCGGCCGAGCGGGCGATGCGCTCACGGCGGTGATTCGCTTCCAACATGATCTCGGCTCGGAATCGTGGCCCGAGGCGGTGACATTGTCCGTGCGTGCCGGCCTGCACACCGGTGAGGCGATCGAACGCAACGGCGACTACTTCGGCCCGGCGGTGAACCGGGCGGCGAGGTTGATGTCGGCCGGTCACGGTGAACAGATCCT
>JAYSTV010000473.1:0-2514 GCA_043719425.1 Acidimicrobiia bacterium
GGAACTACCCGCAAGCCCTCCTGCAGGAGAACCAATGACCACCACCAGCACCAAGGTCGTCCACGACCACCACGCCACCGCTACGAGTGCAGTGACCGCGGTGCTGCACGTCGGCAATCTGCATTGGGGATCCGAGAAAGCGGTGGCCGAGTCGCTCGTCGGACGTCTTCCCGGTGTGCTGCAGGTAGCGGCCAACCCTGTCGCGCAGACCGCGACCGTCTCGTACGACCCGGCTGTCACGTCGGTCGCTGCGCTGCAGAAGTGGATCGAGGACTGCGGCTATCACTGCGCGGGTCAGTCCGTGCCCGGTCATGTGTGCATGCCGATGCAGGAACCCGGCCAGCAAGCCAAGCTCGAATCGGGTGCCGCCCATCAGTCCGAGCACGCCGACCATGCGGCCATGCATCCGGCCGGGCACGATGAATCGTCGCCGACGCGTTCGCCGCACGACGCCATGGGGCACGGTGGGCACGCTGGTATGTCGATGGCGTCGATGGTTGCTGACATGCGCCGCCGTTTTGTTGTCGCGGCCGTACTGTCGATCCCGATCCTGTTGTGGTCACCGATCGGGCGTGACGTCCTCAAGTTCACTCTTGGCGCACCGTTCGGCCTCCGTGACGATGTCTTCCAGCTGATCTTGAGCCTTCCGGTCGTGTTCTGGGCCGGTTGGATCTTCTTTGACGGTGCCGCGCGGGCGTTGCGGGCCCGCACGTTGGACATGATGGTCCTTGTCGCGGTTGGCGTCGGCGCCGGATGGTTGTACTCCCTAATCGTCACTGTGACCGGCGGGGGCGAGGTCTTCTACGAGGCCGCGTCGGTGTTGGCGACCTTTGTGCTGCTCGGCCATTGGTTCGAGATGCGCGCCCGCGGCGGCGCCAACGAAGCAATCCGCGCTCTCATCGACCTGGCGCCTCCCAAGGCCACCGTTGTACGCGACGGCAAGGAGGTCGAGATACCCACTGCCGAGGTTGCGGTTGGCGATCTGTTGTTGATTCGACCGGGCGCCAAGGTTGCCGTCGACGGGATTGTTGAAGAGGGTGACAGTGATCTCGATGAGTCGATGGTGACGGGGGAAAGTCTCCCGGTTCACAAGGCGTCCGGCGATCAGGTCATCGGTGCGACTATCAATACAACCGGCACGCTGCGGGTCCGGGCAACCAAGGTTGGGGCCGACACGGCGCTGGCCCAGATCGTCAAGCTGGTCCAAGAGGCACAGAACTCCAAAGCCCCCGGGCAACGTTTGGCCGACCGGGCCGCGTTCTGGCTCGTGCTTGTTGCCCTGCTGGGCGGCGCCGCGACTTTTGCCGTGTGGTACCTGCTGGCCGACCGTTCGGTCGGTGAGGCGATGCTGTTCGCGATCACGGTGGTGGTTATCACCTGTCCGGACGCGTTGGGTTTGGCGACCCCGACGGCCATCATGGTCGGCACCGGCCTCGGTGCCCAGCGCGGCGTGCTGTTCAAAAACGCTATGGCGCTCGAAACCTCGGCTCGCATCGACACCGTCGTGATGGACAAGACCGGCACGCTCACCAAAGGCGAACCGGAAGTCACCGACATCGTCACCGACGGTATCGAGGAGACCGACATGCTCGCGCTCGTTGCGGCTGTCGAACGCGAGTCCGAGCACCCCCTCGCTCGGGCAGTTGTGGTCGCGGCCGAAAGTCGCGGCGCGGCCACGTTGCGAGCCGAGGACTTTGACAGTGTGCCCGGGCACGGCGCGATTGCGACCGTCGGCGGACGACGGGTAGCTGTTGGTAATCGCCGACTGATGGAACGCGAGAAGATCGACCTCGGTCCACTCGCTGAGCGGCGCCAAGAACTGGCGGAAAACGGTCGCACTGCGGTCATGGTGGCCGTCGACGGTCGAGCGGTCGGACTGATCGCGATGGCCGATGCGCCGCGTGAGACGGCGGCGGCGGCCGTGGCGGCGCTACGAGCGCTCGACATCGAGGTCGTGATGCTCACTGGAGACAACGAGGCGACCGCCAAACGGATCGCCGGGATCCTCGGCGTCGACACGGTGATCGCCGAGGTCCTCCCGGGCGACAAATCAGCCAAGATCGCCGAACTGCAAGCGCAGGGCCGCAAGGTCGCCATGGTCGGCGACGGCGTCAACGATGCCCCCGCCCTCGCCCAAGCTGACATCGGCATCGCGATCGGTGCCGGCACCGACGTGGCGATCGAGACCGCCGATCTGGTACTCATGCGATCCGACCCGCTCGACGTCCCCGTCGCGTTACAGATCGGACGCGGGACACTGCGCAAGATGCGCCAAAACCTCGGATGGGCCGTTGGCTACAACGTCATCGCCCTTCCGATCGCCGCTGGAGTTTTCGAGCCCGCGTTTGGGCTGGTGCTGCGCCCCGAGATCGCCGCCCTATCCATGTCGGGTTCGAGCATCATCGTCGCCGTTAACGCAGTCATGCTGAAGCGCATCAAGCTGCCCTCGGCGCAGCCGCCCGCTCAACCTCAAGCCCCGGCGGCCGCCGTTCTAGCCGCGGCCCGCACCGAATC
>JAYSTV010000474.1:0-2511 GCA_043719425.1 Acidimicrobiia bacterium
CCACGACCAAGGTGACGCCGTTCAGCGTCGACGCGCCATTCCTCGCCGTGCCGCGTTCAGCTACACCGCCCACGGCGGTGGCGATTGGGAGCGCGAGCGACGGCATTGGGGTCTACGCCGCCAACCCGGTGAGCTTTCCTGCGCCGGGGTTCTGGACGATCACCGTCGATGTGGCGCTGGCCAAGAAGCAACGCCTCGAGACCGCCGTGGAGGTTCTCACCTCACCCCGGGTCCCGGCCCCGGGAGAAGTGGCGCCGAAAACGAACAATCCCATCCAGGCGTCAGCCGACCTGCCTCTTGAAGCCATCGACAGCCGGTCCGGGCCCACCGGACTCGCTGACCTGGCCGACCCGGTTCTGCATCGTGAGTCAGTGGCCAGCGTGCTTGCCGCCGGTCGGCCGTGCGTGGTCATCGTCTCCACGCCCGCGTTCTGTGTCTCGAAGTTCTGCGGTCCGCTCACCGACATTGTGAACGATATCGCCAACGACTACGCCGCCGGCACGCCCGCTCAGCAGCGCGTTGGCTTCGTGCACCTCGAAGTGTGGCGATCGTTCGAAAAGAACGACGTCAATCGCTCAGCGGCAGAATGGATCCTCAAACGAGAAGCGGCCGGAAACGAACCGTGGATCTTCCTCATCGACGCCACCGGCACCATCACCGACCGGTGGGACAACCTGGTGAGCGAAGGCGACCTCCGAGCCGCCATCGCAGCCCTGGCCGCAACGGCGACCTGAGCCTCAGCAGAAGCGGCGGAGGGTGGCAAACGGGTTGAGCTTGCGGCCCTTCCCGGCGTGAATCTCAAAGTGGAGATGGTTCGTGCCCTTGGCGTTGCCGGAATCACCGACGTAGCCCACGAGATCACCCGCCGTCACGGTTGCATCGACCCCGCCATAGGCCGAGAGATGCATACCGACGTAGGTAAAGCCATCGTTGCCCGACAGGTTGAACGTGAGTCCGCCAGTGGCGCTGCTCGACCGCTTGACCACGCCAGCCACCGGGGCCACGATCGGGGTCCCCCGCGGAGCGAGCATGTCAGTCCCCTCGTGGCGACGGCCACCTGAGCGGGGCTGGCCCCAATCGTTGCTGAAGTTCGAGCCGGGCACCGGGCACAGAAAGGGCCCGGTGGGTTCCGCAATGGGTCCGGCTCCCGCTTGGGTGACGACCACGGTGTCCGTGGGCACGACGGTGACAGCCGCGTCGACCTTGGTCACTGACTGTGTATGGACCCCGACAGCACCGGCCGGTCCAGCGATGCCAACCAGAACCGCCGTGAAGAGCGCCACTCCGCCAAAAACCTGAACCGTGCCGAAACCCCGGGCAAATGCTGCAGCGTCCGAGAGACGGTGTCGACGTTGCCGCGACATTGAACAGATAGGTTAGGCCTTTTCGTCGCCTAGGGCGACACCACCGGCCTCGCGCTCCAGTCGGGCGAACTCTTGTTCGACCTCGGCCCATGTGAGCACGTCGTCGACCGGCGTCAGGGAAGCAGACGAAACGGGTCGACCGTCGATGGCCATCCCGGCGATTCCCACACCCGACGCCGCTATCGGTCGAAGGTTGTCATCGGCCCGTCCGGCCTGCGAATCACGCCACCAGACGATGAACAACACGCCGATGATGATCCACAGGTACGACCCAGCTCCGAGTTTCATGATCGCCGCCGCCACCTGCTGATCCTCAATTGCGTTGAGCCCCGGGATCAGCCGAGCCGCCTTTTGGTACTTGTCGTAGAGGGGCGTTTCCGAAAAGGTGAGAAACGAGGCGGGGACGGTCGGCACAATCGATTGGGCGAAGAGGTACACCATGCGCGTGGGCATGCGCAGTGTCGGCAGGTATGGCGTTCGGTTGATCACCGGAATCCACATCAGCGTGGCTGTCACGAACAGGAGCGAATGGATACCGAAATGGAAGAGCTCATTGCGGACCGACAGATTGACGATCTGCGGAAAGTGGGTGACCGCAATGACCGTGTTGAAAACGAGTAGGGCAACGAACGGTTTCGTAAGTACGCGTATGACACGCGACCACGGACGGTTGGCAATGGCCCAGCGCCACAGCCACGGTGGTGCTGCCAGTAACAAGCATGCTGGAGCCAGCATGGTGAACACGGTGTGCTGGACCATGTGTGCGAGGAAGAGGTAGTCCTCGGCAATGTCGTGGATGGGCCAATACGAAAAGACGAACACGAGCCCCACGCCGATGACGGCCCAGCGCACGTTGCGGGAGGTGACCACGGTTTCGCCCGGGTCAACGACGCGCGGCCCGAGTCGGGTGAACGCCCACCAGTAGAACGTGGCGATCAGCAACGTGACGATGATGACGTCGCCGTGCACATGGAAGGGCACCGGTGGCCGTGCTGCCCCAAGCAAGAAGCTCATGCGAGCAGCCTTCCACCGGCCGGCGCGCTAGCCATCACTCGTGGGCACTCACCGGCGTGACGTTGACCACGCTGTCCCAACCCTCAGTGCGAAGAAGGTCCCGCCGGACCCTTGTCGACGCCCATGACGACGC
>JAYSTV010000475.1:0-2508 GCA_043719425.1 Acidimicrobiia bacterium
TCGAGCCCCGACCCGGTCGATGCCCCGGCGACACTCATCTGGCACTTTCGCATCGATTCTCTCGCTGGAAACGCGCTGCTCTGGTTGGTTCTGGCCACCTCGTTCGGCTGGCTCGGTGACCGGGCGCTTGCAAAGGCTGGTGGACCCGTCATCGCTCGCCAGTCGACGCTGGTTTGACCCACGGCACGTCTTTGTCGGTGCTGGTCTGTCGAGGGTGCTGTTGCGGCACCCAGGACGACGTCGATCATGAGCAGCACTTGGCGGCCATCGCCACGGCGACGGAGATGGCGTCGGGTCGCCTCAAAGTGACCAACTGCATTGGACCGTGTGATCGGAAAAATGTCGTCGTTGTTCGCACACGCCACGACCTCGGCCGATGGACCTCGCGTTACTTCGGTGCCGTCACTGCCGAGGAGGTCGATGCGATGTGCCGGTGGTTCGCGTCCGGGGACCTCGGCGGTGCGGAACCGGCGCCGCTGACGTGCGTTCGATTCGACTGGCCAGTGCCTCGGCCAAGGCCGACGTCGACGGGTTCAGCGCCAGATGGCGAAGACCTTGTTGCTGTTGAAGCAGTGGGTTTCCACGAAGGTGCTCCACTTCAATGACAGGCTGCAGGCTGAGCTTTGGTGCGCTGGACGCTTTGGAGAACGCATGAACCTTCCAATCCGGGTGGCCGATGGTGATCGACAGCCGATTGTTGACCGACTGTGCCGAGCGTGCGGCAATGGTTTACTCACCCTCGTTCATGAACGCCAAAGTTCACCTCGGCTTGGGCCGCCGGCGTCGCCGATGGGCGCGCTGCTGATTTTGACGACCAGACTGATGCCGACCGCAGCCCTATCCTCGAAATGTCTGCACCCACAGGGACAGGCAAGAAAGTGACTGACGATGCCTTGGTGGCGATCCGCCCACACGCCGGCGATCGATAGCGAACAACTCAACGCGGTCATCGACCGTAACGTTGCGTTGGCCCGACGATTGGGTCTTCCCGAGCGGGAACTCCTTGCGGAGCTCACTGTCGAACTTCTGCGGGTCAAGGACTGGGAGGCGGCCAACGGGTTCGTGCTCACGCCCGAAATCACAATCACGCTGGCCGCCAACGCGGCCATTCCGATCCTGGCCATCGGCGTCGACGTCTACGACCGCGTACACACTATCATCGTGCGGCCAACGGCGGCGCGGTCCACCGAGCTGCGCGCAGGCCCCTCGGCCGGCACGGTGAGCGACGACGAAGTCTGGACCGATGGCATCAGCCTGCCCGACCGGGGGCCTGTGGCCATTTCCTGGGATGTCGCCCGGCACGAGAGTCGTCACCCGGCTGCTGGACGCAATGTTGTCATCCACGAGTTGGCTCACAAGATCGACATGAGCGACGGATTGGCAGACGGCACGCCTCCGCTTCGAGGCCCAAACCTCATCAACTGGGCAGAGCTACTGGCCGACGAATATGGCCACCGCGAACACCGTCCCTCCGACGAGGTGCTCCGCCCCTACGCGTGGACAAACCCCGCCGAGTTCTTCGCCGTCGCCACCGAAACGTTCTTCTGCACCCCTCACGATCTCGCCTCCGCCAAACCCAGCCTGTACCGAGCACTCGCCGATTTCTACCGCCAAAACCCCGCCTGAAGCTGGCCTCAGATTCCCTCGGGTTCCCGAAAGACGACGCACCATCTATGGGTGGCGGGGTTCAATAACGACTGGTGATCGGCGGGACTTCACCCGCCGATGACGGGCAGCTTCTCGATCGACCGCGACGGCGACGGCGATAGGCGTGAACCCCGTTGGCCAGCCGGTGACCGACCACCGCTTCGTGCCGCGTTCCGGCAGCAATGGCCGAGCACCTTCGCGATCAGTTGTGTCTCGAATCAGTCGTGCTTGTGTTTGACCTTCGCTGCTATTTGGTCGCGAAGAGATTCAAGATACGGAAGCGCCATCACATCCTTCGGGCGATTGGCGGTGCGTTTCGAGTCGATGATGTCGTCCAGAGCTGCGATTCGAACTGAGATGCCATCCGCGATTTCAACGACGATCGCATTTGCGTTCCACCCATCAAAGCCTCCGGCACGACCTGACGGCTTGAACGTCAGATCGATATCGCCATAGTCGGTGACGAGATTCAGCATCACGGGCATGTTCGCCAGGAACGGGCCGTCGATCGAGGCGGGCACCGGCTCATGTGCAGTCCGGATCATCGCGTTCATCCTGCGGAGCGCTCGAGCAAGACGGCCAAGATTGTCAGCCTCGCGCGAAGGCACGACATCGATGGCTTGTGTCGGCAGAGAGGATCCGTGCGCGACCGACGCGAACCCGCCCACAATCACATAGTCGACTCGTTCATCGTTCAGAACCTGGCAAATCCGAACTGGATCAAACATCACTCCGCCCGAGACAACGACGCTTGGGCGTTTGTCCGGATCGACGTCAGGATGTTGGCAGCGTCAACCATTGAGCGAACGCGCTCGGGAACGGTCATGCGGAGCTGCCGACGGATCTGTGCAACGTCAATGC
>JAYSTV010000476.1:0-2507 GCA_043719425.1 Acidimicrobiia bacterium
AGTGAACTTGCGCTCGGTTGGTGCACGTTCAACGCCGACCACATGGCGAACTACAGCGTGAATTCTTCGGTCCCGAAAAGTCTCGTGCGTCATCTCGTGCGATGGTTTGCCGACCGGCCGTCCACTCCCGACGCGCTACGGACGGTGCTCCACGATGTGGCTGACACGCCCGTCTCACCGGAGCTGCTGCCGCCTGATGCCGCCGGAAACATCGTGCAGGAGACGGAAGACCTGATCGGGCCCTACGAGCTCCACGACTTCTTCCTGTTCCATCTGCTCCGCAACGGCGCGTCGCGAGCAAAGATACGCGCGCTGAGTATCTTGGCGTTTGCGGGCACCTACGACGCAGCGATGATCGACGGTTGGCTCGACGTGTTTTGGCGTCGCTTCCACTCCCAGCAGTTCAAGCGGACCACGCTGCCGCCGGGGCCGAAGATCGGCTCGGTGAGCGTGTCACCTCGAGGCGATCTTCGCCTCCCCGACGAACTTCGCGGCTAACGCTGTCCGGAGTCGTTGGATGGTTGGCGACAGGTTGTCTGGTTGACGACGTCGCTAACCGTCCGACGAGTCGCCAACCATCCACGCAACCCCACCGACGCGCCGCACGAGTGCGGGTGGCCGATGCAGAACTCGACGCGAAGGACTCGTTCGGTGGCATGCGCCCTGAGTCAAGCGGGCGGTCGAGGACGGACGACCTTGTCGGAAACGCCGACGGTCACGGAAAAAACGTGTCCGTGCTGCACCACGACGACGGCAGCATCACCCTTGCGCCGCTCTACGACGTGGTGAGCACGGTCGTGCACCATCGCGTGATGACGGCCGACGGACCCAAAGCGCTCACCACCCAACTTGGCATGGCCATCGGCAGTGCCCGTCATATCGACGAGGTCACCGTCGACCAACTCGTAGCCGAGGCAGCGCGATGGCCTATGTCCCGCCGACGCGCCGCCGACGCCATTCATTCGACTGTCGAACGAGTCGTTGAAGCGGCCGAGGCCATGAACGAGATGTATCCCGTAATTGCCGATCACGTTCGCCGTCGGGCTGCCCCGCTCGCAAGTTAGCGAAGGACAAAGTCACACACCTTGTTCGGTCTGTCGGGTGAGGGGCTCTGCGCGCCGCACGCGAGTGGCCCAACAACCCCGGACTGCATTGTGGACATGCCCCACATCAACCGCCTGGTCGGCGAACATCCGACAGAGGGTCCCGTCGAGCGAGGAACCGTCGATGAGCGTTGCATCGACCATCATCGCCGTCTTGTTGAATGCTCGATTCGATAGCTGGCGAGACGTCAACGGCGTCGGCAACTCGTTCGACTCGTCCGGGCGGCAAGGCGCGGTGTGCACGAAGATCGGACTCATCGATCGGCACGGCGAGTCGATGGTGGAGGGGTCGTAGGACACGAGAAGGAGCTCGTCGCCGATCTCCGCATCGCGAAGGCACTGACGGCCGGGATATCCGGGATGCGAATCTGCCACGTAGGCAGTTCCGCCCGCCGCCCGGAGAGCAGCCGCCGGCGATGCGCCGAGTGGGTCAAGAACGTGGGGCTTCGCATTCACGGCATCGACCGTACGGTGACACCGCACGGCATTGCTGGCGGAATTCGGCCGTCCAATTCTCCGCCCTGCGCAGCTCCAGGGGTGGAGCCTTCGTTCAATGAGCCCTGGCGGATCAGACACCTACGGCGGTGATCACGTCGGCGTAGCGCTCGACGTCGTCGGCTCGAAGGCCGGGGAGGCTCACGATGAGATGGCTGACGCCCGCATCGACCAAGGCCAGACTTCGGGCGACATGATCATGCACGGTGCCGGGATTCATCGCCGCCAGGATCCGCTTGGGAGCGCCGAGGCGGTCGACGTGCTCGGCCAAGTCCTTGGGAGTGGTGCCCACGAGCGCAGTCGACAGGTGGGTCACGGTAACTTCCGCCGGATCCCGTCCAACGTTCACGCAGTGCTGACGGAGCACGCCGACCTTGCCAGCGACTACATCTGGCGCACCGAAGAGGTTGCAGGCGTCGGCGTACTTTGCGGCGAGCTCCAACGTGCGTCGTTCACCAGAACCACCGACGAGTAACGGTATGCGCGCTTGTAATGGTCGCGGGTAACCGACCAACGCCTTGGGCTTGTATCGGATGCCGTCGAAACTCGGTCCTCCTTTGCCCCACAAGAGTGGAAGAGCCTGCAGTGCGTCTTCAAGGAGTGCATAGCGGTCCTTGACCGACGGGAACTCCAACCCGTACGCCGTGTGTTCTTCGGCGAACCAGCCGATGCCGAGACCGCAGAAGGCACGACCGCCCGACAGCACGTCGAGCGTGGCCATCGCTTTGCCGAACACACCAATGTTGCGATGGGTCACCGCCGCCACGAGTGTGCCGAGCGTGACCCGCTCCGTCTTACCCGCGAGGAAACTAAGTGTGCTGATTGATTCGTACATGTCATCCCACTCGCGGCCGAGCTGGGGAATCTGCCGGAAGTGGTCCATCACCCAGATGGAATCGAACCCTGCCG
>JAYSTV010000477.1:0-2506 GCA_043719425.1 Acidimicrobiia bacterium
CTGCATGGGTGATCATCCTATACATAACCGACGCTCTGTCGGCTACGCCTGTCGGCCTGCACCGGCAGAGTCTTGGCAATCTTTGCCAAGACTGGCTACGTGGAGGGCTCTGCTTGATCGTCGGGTTAGCCGAGGTGGTCCAGTGTCATCGCTACATGCAGGGCCATTCCCTTGGTCATACACGACTCATCGAAGCGGACGAGGTTGGAGTGGTTGGGGGCGGCCTTGGCGAGCGGGATCTCGGGTGGGCAGGCACCGAGGAAGGCCATGGCGCCCGGGACCTTCTGGAGCACGTATGAGAAATCTTCGGCGCCCATAACCGGCTGGGGCATGCGCAAGGCGCTTCGTTCCCCGAACGCCGCGGTGGCCACGCGGATGACGTCGTTGGCCACGTTGTCGTTGTTCACCGTGACGGGAAAACCGAACGTGATCTCGATCTCGCTGACCGCTTCGTGGGCCTTGGCAACGTGTTCGGCCACGCGACGGATCCCGTCGTGGAGCGCCGTGCGAGTCTTCTCCGACACGGCGCGGATTGTTCCCGTGACCGTTGCCGTTTCGGGGATCACGTTGTCGGTGGTGCCGCCGATGATCTTGCCGACGGTGATCACGCCGGGATCGAAGGCGTCGATGCGCCGGGTGACCATGGTCTGCAACGCAATCACGATCTCGCACGCAATCGGGATCGGGTCGAGCGCGTGGTGGGGTGCCGACGCGTGGCCACCACGGCCGCGCACGACAACTTCGAACTCGTCGGCCGAGGCCATCTGCGGGCCGCCTTTGATGGCGACGAGGCCCGACGGCACGTTGCCGCCAACATGAATGGCGAAGGCTTTCGTGACGTCGCCGGCGATCGACAGGAGCCCGTCCTCGAGCATGTACTTGGCCCCGTGGAATCCCTCCTCGCCGGGTTGGAACATGAAGAGCACCTGCCCCTTGATGTCCTTGCGACGGGCGTGCAGCAGTTTCGCCGCACCCACGAGCATGGCCACGTGGAGGTCGTGACCGCAGGCGTGCATCTTCGCTTCGTCGCCGGACCTGAAGTCGACGTCGGCGTCTTCGTGGAGCGGCAGCGCGTCGGTATCGGCGCGCAGCAACATGGTCGGGCCTTCACTCCCGCCGTCGAGCACCGCAGTCACTCCCGACGACGTGGAGCTCTCACCAATTCGTAGACCGAGTGGTTCGAGGGCGGTGAGCAAACGTTCCTTCGACCACGGATTCTCGAGGCCGAGTTCGGGATGTCGGTGGAGATCGCGACGAAGGGCAACGGTCTCGTCGAGCAAACCCTGAGCCTCAGCGGTGAGATCTGGGAGGGCTGCACTGAGCGTGTCGTTCATGCGTCTGGACCATACGCCGTGTCGCTCGGATGCGCCACGATCTGAACTCCCAGGTCAACCATCCGGAGATTGATAGGTATGCCTAATCCCGCGAGTACCGTATGAGTAATGACGAGGACAGAGGCGCTGGCGTGTTTGCCAACTTTTTGATCGGCCTCCGTGAGGGCCTGGAGGCGGCGCTCGTCGTCGGGATTCTCCTTGCCTACATCAACAAGTCCGGTCGTCGCGAGCTTGCGCCCCGAATATGGATTGGCGTCGGAATCGCCATCGGGGTGTCGTTGGCGTTTGGCGCGCTCCTCACGTACGGGCCGCGCGGCCTGAGTTTCAACGCCCAAGAAACGATCAGCGGCGTTTTATCGATCGTTGCCGTGGGGTTCGTCACCTGGATGATCTTCTGGATGGCCCGCACGGCGCGATCGTTGCGGGGAGAACTGGAGCTTCGCATCGACACCGCCGTGGCGGCTGGCGGCGCAGCTCTGGTGCTGGTGGCGGTGCTCTCGGTCGGTCGTGAGGGGCTGGAGACCGCACTTTTCCTCTGGGCCGCTGCCCAAGCCACCGGATCATCGAGCCAACCGCTCATCGGGGCCACGCTCGGCCTCCTCGTTTCCGTGCTCATCGGCGCCGCCATCTACCGGGGCGCACTGAAGTTGAACATGGCGCGGTTCTTCACGTGGACGGGTGCGCTCCTGGTCATCGTGGCCGGTGGCGTTCTGGCCTACGGGATCCACGATCTGCAGGAGGCCGGGGTGCTCCCGGGCGGCAACAACCTCGCCTTCGACGTGACCTCCACGATCCGACCAGGCACTTGGCTCGCCACCCTGCTCAAGGGCACGTTCAACTTCTCGCCGACCACCACATGGTTACAGGCCGGAGCGTGGTTGCTCTACGTCGTGCCGGTCATGGCGGCGTTCATCACATTGATGCGTCGACGCCCAACGTCACCGGGGTCAACGTCGCGCATCTCCTTGAAGGAACAGGTCGCATGAACCGGTACCGCTCGCGTCGCCGTTTGATAGCAACGCTGGCGACGGTGGGTGCGGCTGTCGTGCTGTTCTCGGCCTGCACCGACAAGGCAGACAAGGTCACAGGACTGGCGAATGGCCCCGGCGTACTGAATGTTGTGAGCACCGAGAAAGCGTGCACGATTTCGACGAATGAGGCGCCGAGTGGCA
>JAYSTV010000478.1:0-2504 GCA_043719425.1 Acidimicrobiia bacterium
CGCCGAGCGCCTTCGCGATGTCCGCCGCCTTTCGAGCGGCCTTGAGGGCCTGTGGGCTCCTGTCGACTCCGACGACGATGGTGTTCATGTCAGACCTCATGTCTTCTGCAGTGGATCTTCACTGGAACACGTTCCTGGCCGTCGGTCTGTGATCGCGATCACGTTTCGAGCGACTTCTCGTTTCGTGTGTCTTCGCGCATCCGGTCGGATGGTATTTGCCCTCAGTTCAGAAGTCTCTTTCGTGACTCCCTCGGCGCCGCTGGATACCTTCGGCTTCGGAGAAGTGAGTCATTTCCGCGCTTTTCGGGTGACGTTCGGTCACGGCGGTTCGCTCGGCGACCGCGATCGCGGGACGTGCATTAGGCCGCTCTCGGGTGTGGGTCGGCGACGACCATTCCTTCGCAAAGCCGTGAACGAAGCTCGTCCGTTCAGGCGAAGTGCGGCTCAGTCCCAGCCGCGGCGGACAAGTTCGGCGCGCAACGCGTTGAGGGATCGGGTCGCGCCCATGGGTCCGTGGGGATTGTCGGGTTGATAGAGCTTGGCGACGTCAGCCTCGTACTCCTTCAAGATGCCCAGCTGTGATGCGAGATGGCGGGCCATGCCGCGGGTGGAGGGCATCCTACCGGCGCCGACGGAGAGGAGAAAGGCGCGGGCCGCGTCGTCGTCGCCCTCATGGCGTGCGAACGCCGCGAGCACGAGCATGGCGTCGTTCGACTCGGCGGGGAGGACGCCAGCGGCCGCCCGCGTGAAGAAGCGTTGAGCGGCGCCATGTGCGGCCTCGCTGTCGCCGAGGGCAAGGTGGGCAAGCGCCCGAACGTCGTCTCCGTCGTTATACGGAAGGTCGAGATCGTCGAGTTGGATCAATGCAGCGATGGCCACCTGCGGTCGTCCGAGGAGCACCTCCGCCAGCGACTGCCCCAAAAGAATCTCCATGAAGAAGTTGGTCCGGGCAAAGGACCGGACCAACTCCTGGGAAAGCGATCGGGCAGCCTCGAAATCGCCGTCGAAGAACGCGTCGACGCGACGCGCGGCAAGCGGCGACGACCTTGCGACGACCGCCGCGTTCGATCGCATGAGGTCCGACGGGCTCGGAGTGCGCAGCTCAGCCTCGGCTCGGTCGAGTGCTCCGATGGCGCTCCCGGGCTCAACCCAAGTGCTGATGAACCCGGTAAAGGCCCATCCGATCGAACGAAACTCCGACATCGGCGACCGCCGCAGGTCACCCAGGGCCGACAGCAACGCGAAGTCGGCGAGGAGGAATCCCGAATACAGCTTCTGAGCGAGCAGGCAACCGTGCAGGTCGGGATCGAGCTCGGCCGTATGGGCACTCGTTCGGACGAGCGCTCGTGCCAGGTCGACATCGCGACCATTGAGATGGTATGCGCACTGACTAGCGCTGAGGAGCTCACCGGCAAGAATCCATCGTTCGTGATCGGCGGCCCATTCGAACGCCGTCGTGATGTTGGGGCAGTCCTCACGGAGTCGCAGGCCGACGTCGAGCGAGCCGAACACCTTCAGGCCCTCGGCCATGGCCAACATATGGAAGTGCGCGAGGTGGCGGTCGCGGATCGTTTCCGCTTCGCCGGCGTCGACGAGTCGGTCCTCGGCGTAAGCCTTGACGGTTTCCAGAAGACGGAACCGGGTGGCTCTCCGTTTGTCGGCGCGCACGACCAACGACTTCGCACGGAGCGTCTCGACATTCTGCGTCGCCGCGCGGCGATCGAGTCCGGTGACGGCAGCGACGGCGTCGAGGTCGAACCCGTCAACGAAGACACCCAACGCCCGAAACACCCGCTGTTCCTCGACGCCGAGCAGGTCGTAGGACCAATCGAGCGTTGCCTCCAACGTGCGCTGACGACTCCGCCGACGACCGCCCGACAACAGCTGGAACCGATCATCGAGGCCGGCCAGCAACTCGTCAGGGTTCATCACCGTGACCCGCGCCGCCGCAAGCTCGATCGCGAGCGGCATCCCGTCCAGACGGCCACAAATCGCACTCACCGTCGCGGCGTTCGCCTCAGTGAGGGCGAACGACGGCTCAACCGCAGTAGCCCGGTCAACAAACAGCCGCACCCCCGGCGAGTCCGCCGTATCCGTGGGTAACGACCCGAGCACCACGGCGCGTTCGCCGTCGAGGTCGAAGGCCTCCCGACTCGTGGCCAGGATCTTGGTGGGCCCGTTCGTCGCCAGGAATGCTTCGACGAAGGCGGCCGATTCCTCGATCACATGTTCGCAGTTATCGAGGATCACCAGCGCCTCCTTGTCAGCGAGGAACGTGAGGATCTGCTGCGTCTGGTCGCCACTGGCGAGGCTGAGTCCCAGCCCATTGGCGATCGCTGAGGGCACCTCGGCACCGCTGCTCACGGCGGTGAGATCGACGAACCACACACCACCGCGACGGTGAGGCAGCTCGGCCTCACCCACCGCTATCGCCAGCCGCGTCTTGCCGGATCCACCCACCGCGGTGACGGTGACGAGTCGGCTCTCAGTCAGCAGACCACGGA
>JAYSTV010000479.1:0-2503 GCA_043719425.1 Acidimicrobiia bacterium
TCCTGTTCGAGCGCCGTCGCCAGAAGCTCAAGCAACCATGACCGGACGACGGACCCGTGATTCCACACGTCGGTGAGCTTGGCCTGGTCGACCTTGAACGGACTCTTCGCGATGATCTCGAGCCCTTCGCCGTAGGACTGCATCATGGCGTATTCGATGCCGTTGTGGACCATCTTGGTGAAGTGCCCCGAACCCGACGCCGAGTCGACGTGGATCAGCCCATTGGCGGGAGCCAGCGTGGTGAAGATCGACTCGGCGGCGGCATAGGCGTCGTCGGCGCCGCCGACCATGAGGCAATACCCGTTGGCGAGGCCCCAGATCCCACCCGAGGTGCCGGCATCGAGCATCATGATGCCCCTCTCCGCCAACGCCGCGGCCCGGGCTTGTGTCTGCTTGTAGTTCGAGTTCCCACCGTCGATGACGATGTCGCCTGCCGCCAGCAGCTCGACCAGTGCGTCGAGCGTGTCCTGGGTCGGCGCACCAGCGGGGACCATGACCCACACGATTTTGCGGCCCTCGCCTAGCGCCGCGACCCCGTCAGCCAGCGACGCGGCCGCCACGGCACCCTTGGCCGCACTCGCCGCCACCGCCTCGGCCGACCGGTCAAACGCCACCACCCGGTGGCCGCCGAGAAGAAGCCGCTCCGTCATGTTGGCCCCCATCTTCCCGAGCCCAACCATCAGCAATGAGGCGTGTGCAGAAGTCTCCATCTCCCTATTCTGCAATCGATCCGCCCACCCGGGTGTTCTTCGACGAAACGGGTCAACCTCCCTACCGGCCCTGCCGATAGAACTTCCGTGCCTACCGATCTCGCCGACTCCGTGGCGACGCCAACAACATCGCGCCCTGCGACACCCGCGCCGCCTTCTCGGTGGGCCGTGGCCAGCCTCCTGGCCGAAGCCGGCGAAGCCAAACTGCTCTTCGATACGGAAGGCACAGTCGCTCGGGCCGCAGGAGCAACCCGCCATCTCTTCGGTGTCGACCGCGAATCGATCACCGGAGTCACCGCGAATGCCCTGCCCACGGGGTTCGGCCCGGCCATCGCCGGTGCGGCGCACCAGGCCATGACCCAGCGCCAGAACACTGCGGTCGACATGCAGCTCACTCGGGTCGACGGAACCGTGCTCGTCGCCCACGTGTGGTGCACACCGCTCGTCGAAGACGATGAGGTTCTCGGCGTCGCCGTGACCGTCACCGATGCTGCAGTCGATCGAGTGATCGAGACGGCGACGATGGGAAATCTTGCCGCCGCGGTCGATGCGTCACGGTTCTCGCCGTTCGCCATCTTCTTTCTCGACGCCCGAGGCAACTGCCTTGCCGTGGGGACGTCCTGGGAACGAGTGATGGGCCTCAGCCCCGAGCACACCACCGGCCAGGGATGGTTGCGGGTCGTCCACGCCGACGACGCCGACTCCGTGCGTCAGGCCGCCGTCGCTGCCCACCGCGCCAACGATGGCTGGCGGGTCCAGTTTCGCCATGCCAGCGGATCCTTCACCGTTGACTGTGCCGCCGCCCCGATCTTCGATCCGGCGGGCACGATCGTGGGCTACGTCGGTCTCGCCGTCGATCAGACGGTCGTTGCTGCTCCACCAGCCGACCCGGCCCCCGAAGCCGTGGCCTCACTGCCCTCCGTGCCACCGCCCGTTCCCGTGATGATCGCGCCCGCGGTTCGTGCTCCCGTTGCTCCGGTCGCGCCCGTCGAGAAGTACCAGTTGCGCAAGGCCGAGGGATCCGACACGTGGTCGCCGCCAAAGCTGGCCGAGGGGTTCACCGACGCCAGCCGACTCTCCACCGAACGCCCGGCAGAATCGGTCGAGCGCAGCGAGCCACAGCCGACCGAACCCGGCACCGACCGGATCACCGGACTCCCCAATCGAGTGCTGTTCGCCCAGCACGTGGCGGCCACGATCGAGCGGATCAAGACCGATGCGCTAACCGTGGCCGTGTCGTTCGTCGACCTGCAGGGCATCCGCGCCCAGCGCGCCACCCTCGGTCGCCGGGCGGCCAACGACAGTCTGTTCCTGTTAGCCAAGCGCCTCGAATCGACAATCCGCAGTATTGAGATTGCCGGCGCCATCGACGAAGATGTGTTCGGCATTCTTTCGATCAACTGGCTCTTTGCCGAGGACCTCCCGATCGTTGCCCGTCGACTCCTTGGTCGCCTCGAGGAACCGTTGGCCGGCCGCGACGGCGAGTTCGTCGTCGACATGCGCCTCGGCATGAGCGTCGCTCGTCCAGGTGATGACGTCGAAGCACTGTTCGCCCGGACGTCGGCCACGTTGGTCGCCGCCCAGAGCGCGCCTGAGCGCTACCTCATCGAAGGCGTGTAAGACCTCGTCGGAATCGCGAACCCCGACCGTTCGGTAGCGTGGGAAAATCAACCATGCTTGAGGAGGAACCGTTGGATCGCACGCCCATCCGCTTCGTTTTGCGTCCGGCCAGCGTGAGTCGACGCCACGCGGCGGCGCTTGCGGTGTGCCTCATCGGAGCTGGCGCCTTGGTC
>JAYSTV010000480.1:0-2498 GCA_043719425.1 Acidimicrobiia bacterium
CAGAATCGTAAGCGCACGTTGCACTGTAGTCTCGGTGGAAAGGTCGAGGGTGGCGGTGGCTTCGTCGAGGAGTAGCAATCGCGGCCGTACGAGCGCAGCGCGGGCCAACGCGATGAGCTGACGTTGGCCCGCGGCGAGTGACTTCCCTCGTGCCGAGACGAACGTGTCGTAGCCGTCGGGAAACTCTCCGATGAAGGTGTCGGCTCCAACCAACTCGGCGGCGCGATGGACCTCGTCGAGGGTGGCCGACGGACGGCCGAAGCGGATGTTGTCAGCAATCGACGCACCGAAGAGCATCGGCTCCTGCGGGACGTAGCCGAGCATCGATCGCCACTCGTCGAGATCACAAGCGCGCAGATCAACTCCGTCAACCAACACTGCTCCGCCCGTCGGATCGTAGAAGCGGGGCAGCAGTTTCACAATCGTTGACTTGCCGGCGCCCGTCGGCCCGACAATGGCTACGCTCTCGCCCGCCGCGATCGTGAGATCGACACCTCGCAGGGCCTCACGTTCGGTGCCGGCGTAGACGAATCGCACACCACGAAGTTCCACGCCAACGCCGCGGAGTCGGCCCAGACCTGGAGGTGGAAGCGCCACTGCGGCACCCGGTGCCGGACGTTCCACCGTGGTCGGCTCACGGAACAGGTCACGGAGTTTCGTCATCGCTGCACCCGCCTGCTGCCACGTATCGATCACCGTCGTGAGTTGCTGGATCGGGGCAAACAGCTGCGCCAGAAGCAGAAGGAATGCGGCCAATTGGCCGGGGGTAACGGAGCCATCGCGCACAAGGCTGACCCCCCGCCACAACACCAAAGCGCTCGCCACGACGCTCAGCGCATCGACAACGGGAAAGTACGCCGACGCCGCCCGCTGGGCCGACAACCGCGACCGTCGATAGTCGGCCACGATTTCACCGAACTCCTGCGAAGATCGCCGCTCGCGCCCAAAGGCCTGTGTGACTTTGGCCCCGGCAAACGATTCCGCCAGGTTGGCGTTGACCCCCGAGACACGGTCGCGCACCGAGAGATACGCCGCCGACGAAATCCGACGGAACCACAACGTGGCGACGATCAACACGGGGAACGTGGCGAGCGCGACGAGGCCCAGGGTGATGTTGGTGACGAGCAAGAACCCGGCCACGCCAATGACCAACAACACGTTGAGCAGCAGGGCAACCACGCCCTGCTGCACCACGTTGGCCAGCGCGTCGACATCGCCGGTCACGCGGGTAAGAATGCGGCCTGTGAGCTCTCGCTCGTAGAAGTCGAGTCCGAGTCGCTGCAACTGGGCGCCGACCCGCAGTCGCAACCCGTAGAGCAATCGTTCACCGACAAAACCGATCAGCAGCGCCGAGCCGCGGCTGGCGAGAAGGGCCAGCGTGGTGGCGGCGAGGAACACGAGCACCACGGTGCCGAGCGACCAACCCCCAGGATTTCGCCGGGTCACGGTGTCGATGCCGCGACCGATGAGACCCGGCCCGACGACGGTCATCGCCGCTTCCACGACCACGAGGAAAAGCCCAAGCGACAGCAACGTACGATGGGGCCGCAGCAATGCCGCCCATCTCGGCACCGACGTGTCGGCCCGCGCCGCCGCAAGAGCCTCGTCGGGCGCCAGCGTGGGAACGTCGTTGGCCGGTGGAAGCGAGGCGAGACGAGCCAGCGTCGCTTCGGTGGGCACCACGGTGAACCCGCCACCGCCGGGACCGCCACCGCCGCCCGGGCCTCCAGGACCGGGGCCGCGCATTTCAAGGGGTTGGCCAACGCGGATGCCACTATCGGGGCCCGGCCGCGATGCCGGCGTGGGGGTGGCGGGCGCGGCCGCGCGCCCTGGCGGCACTGGCGGCATTGGCGCGTCGGTGTCGTTGCCATCGCCGGTCATGAGCACCCGGTACGGCTGGCTGCGGGCCAACAATTCGGCGTCGGTGCCAACGTCGAGCACCTCACCGCGACCGAGGAGCACCACCCGGTCGACGAGGCTGAGCGTCGATCGCCGATGGGCAATCACGATGGTTGTCCGACCTCGCATGACCTTTCGCAGGGTGGCTTGGATCTCGGCTTCGGTGCTCACGTCGAGGGCCGAGGTGGCATCGTCGAGCACCAGCACTCGCGGATCCGTGATGAGGGCGCGGGCGAGACTCAGGCGCTGACGCTGCCCGCCGGAAAGGGTGAGGCCCTGCTCCCCCACCACGGTGTCGATGCCGTGGGGAAGGGCTTCCACGAAGTCGAGAGCCTCGGCCTGTCGGAGCGCCGTGCGCACTTCGTCGTCGGTTGCGTCGGGCCGACCGAAGGCGACGTTGGCGCGGACGCTGGCGGAGAACAAGAACGCGTCGTCATGCACCACGCCGACCCGGTGGCGAAGCGACGTGAGCGTGACGTCGCGAACATCGGTGCCGTCGATCGTGACAGACCCCGAACCGGTATCGACCAGACGCGACAGCAACAGGGTGAGCGTCGACTTGCCCGAGCCGCTGGCGCCGACGATGCCGACCGCCTCAC
>JAYSTV010000049.1:0-1798 GCA_043719425.1 Acidimicrobiia bacterium
TCTCAGCCTTATGGGATCGCTGATCAAGAAGCGCCGAAAGCGCATGCGCAAGAAGAAGCACAAGAAGATGTTGAAGCGCACGCGTTTCCAGCGTCGTAACAAGTAACTCTGCAGCAGATCTCCTGTTTTGGGGGGAGCTACGACCGACCGACCGCCCGTTACGACGGGCGGTCGGTTCGCGTCTGCACTACGACGGCATCGGGTAGCGCCTCGATGAGCTCGGCATGGTGACCGGCGAGAAACCAGGTGGACCCGCTGCCGGCCATCGTCGGGCGGATGCCAGCCGCTTCGGTGATGCGGTCACGCCATCGAACCAGAGCCGGTTCGACCACGAGGGCGGCTTCCTCGAGATCGTTCGGGCCTTCGGCGTGAGGGCCGCCGAGTGCATCCCAGGCCTTGTAGGCGGCGACGGTGGAGACTCCGACGGGCGGAACGATGAGCGTGAAGGACCGTTCGAGGTGGGGGAGCGGGTGGATGATGTCGCCGATGCCCGTGACCCGGCCTCGGCCGCCAACGACACAGAACGGCACGTCGGCACCGATGCTCGTTGCGATGGCAACATCGCGGCAACCCGCCCACCGAAGTACCGCGGCCGCGTCGGCTGACCCGCCACCCAGGCCGCCCTGTGCCGGAATGTTTTTGGTCACATGGACGGCGGCCCGGCGACCAACCGCACGTAGCGCTTTGCGGACGAGGTTGCTGTCGTCGGTGGGGAGGCCAGCGCCGAATGGACCGGAGATCGACAGGCTGTCGCCCTCGGTGAACGTCAGTTCATCGGCGAGTTCCAGTGTCACCATCTCGGCATCGATCAGGTGGTAGCCGTCATGGCGAATGCCCGTGAGACGCAGGGAGACGGTGAGCTTGGCGGGCGCACGAACAACCACGGTCATATCACGCCTTGAGTGCAGCAACGGCTCGGGTCAGGGCGCCCCATTGCTGAACGTCGAGTTCCTCGGCTCGGGCTTCCGGGCGGATGCCGGCCTGCTCAAATGCCTCGGGCGTCACGTGCGCAACCAACGCTCGGCGAAGCATTTTTCGTCGTTGGCCGAACCCGGCCTTGACGAGAGAGAACAACAGCGCCCGGTCGACGTCGGGCACGGCGGGTGTCGGCCATCGGGTGATTGCTACCAACGCCGAGTCGACCTTCGGTTGAGGAAGGAACACCGTTGGTGGCACGTACCCAGCAATGCGTGCCTCGCCCCAGTAGGCAATCTTGACGGAAACCGCGCCGTACGGGTCGGTGCCTGCGGCAGCCACCATGCGGTCGCCGACCTCACGCTGCACCATCACCAGCATGCGGCTGATCTGGGGCACGTCATCGAGCAGGTCGCACACGAGCGGCGTAGCGACGTTGTAGGGAAGATTCGCAACCATCGTCCAACCGTCGGTGCCACCAAGAACCTGCGGCCAGTCGAGCTTGAGCGCGTCGCCTTCCACCAGCGTCACGTCGGTGTCGGCCAGTTCGATCCGCAATACGTCACACAGACCGTGGTCGATCTCTACCGCGGTCACCGACGCGCCCGTCTCTACCAACGCCCGGGTGAGCGATCCAAGGCCGGGGCCGATCTCGACCACACGGTCACCGGGCCCGATGTCGGCCAGACGAGCGATACGCCGCACCGTATTGGGGTCGACGACGAAGTTCTGGCCGAACGCCCGTCGAGGCGACAGTCCGTGCCGTTCCAAGAGCTCGCGCGCCTCGCGGGGCGAGAGCGTCATTTCCAGCTGATGCGAACCGTCAGCGGCGCGTCGATCTGGTCACCGAGTTCGTTGAAGATCGACTCGGTGAGCTGCAGCA
>JAYSTV010000481.1:0-2494 GCA_043719425.1 Acidimicrobiia bacterium
GTTGTAGGTATTGGCTCCTACGACACCGCCAAACTCGCCTTTGATTTCCGTGCTCGCCATGACCTTCAGTCGGTCCGGGCGCTCTACGACGCCGACGCCAAGAGCCGTCGGGTATGGAAGATTCTTGGTCAGCCGTCCGGGCTTCTCATTGGTGTCGATGGCAAGATTCTCGCCCGCTATACCGGTGAAATCGACTACGACGACGTGCTTGCCAAGGTGTAGTTCATTCAGCCCGCAAGCGCACTGAGCACCGTTTCGATCGACGGATTCACGAACGACTGACCCTTGACCACGAGGGTCGGCACGGTCTCGTTACCCCGGGCGACCGAACGCACGAACGCCGCGGCATCTGGTTCGTCCCAAATGTTGTGGGCGTTGTAGGCAAGGTCGTGCTTGTCGAGCTGACGTTTGAGCGAGGCGCAAAACCCGCATCCGGGCCGCCAATACATCGTGATCTCGGCCGCCGGGGTTTCGCTCGTTGTCATGCCACGAAGTTATCGATCCCGCCGAGCAACCGACGACGTTTGCGCCCGTCGCCGCAACGGCGGCTCGACGGCAGGCGGCACCCGTCGTGCAGGCAGTTCGGCCAGCATGGCCGTCACGACCACGGCGACTTCTCGAATGGCCCGAGCGACGACCGCCTCCGACCCGACAGGCGCCGTGGAGAACGCCCCGACCTTGCGGATGAACTGCAACGCGGCGGCCTCGATCTCGACCGGGGTCGCCGCCGGGGCCAACCCGCGAAGGGGCGTGATGTTTCGACACATGTGGCCATTGTGGCCAAGAGAACCGCCGCATGCGATCCGACGAGTATCCCGGCCAACGGTGACCGTCGTCTCCTGGCCATCCGGGATGCAGAAACCGTCGATCCGGGAGGCCCCTACCCAACGTCTGCTAGCACCCGGCAGTGTTGGCGGTTACCGCGTCAGCGGCCTCCTGGGCCATCCTCTGTACCGCCGCAGCTTGCTCGGCGAGCTTGGCGTGAAACGCCGTTTTGTCGGTGGCGGCCAAACGCATGATGTCCATCACACTGCCGCCGAGAATCTGCGTCGTCGCGAGATCAGGACGCAGCTTGGCGATGGTGGAAAGCTTGCCCTCGATCGATCCGGCGGCGGAGTCGTCGAGCTCGATGTCGTCGTGATCGTTGGCGTTGTAGCGCACGGACAGCATGGTGGCGACGGCGGGCGTTTCGTGTTGGGGCAAACTCGCCTTGAAGGAGGCTTCGAATGCGGGGGCGTCGGGCGGTCGGACCATGACCCTGAGCTTCCAGCCGATCTCGGTGTTCGAAACGATGTTGTCGCTGCCATGAGTGACTGCCCAGCGGGTCTGCTCGGCGGACAGAATCTCAGCCACGGCCGTGATCATTTCTTTCGACTTCTTGGCTTTTCCGAACATCGGAGGGTCCTTTCGTAGACGCAGTCATCAACGTACGAATGTCCGACCTGGAGGGGATGAGTGGTCACCACTCATTTCGTTCGGGCACATGCGGGCGAGCCCCGTGGGGGTGGCCCTGACCAGGCGAAGTGCGTCATCGGCCGGAGATAGGCAGGGTCTCTTCACGCTGTCGCATCGAGGTGCACCGGTCCAGTTTGGAAGCGCGGCCGAGTTCCCCTCGAATTGCCGCCAAGCCTACGGGGAACACGTTCGCATCAGATCGTTGGTCAGAACAGCCGGGACAACGATCTTGACCTGAGAAACGCCGGGAAGCTTTAGCCCTGAACCGTCGAAAAAATAAGCCTCCGGGAACTCGTCAAGCAGGGGCCGCTAGTCGTCCTCCGACAGTGGCGTGTCACTGCGGGACAGTGCAACTCAGCGTCCAGCCGTTGGCGGTCGCGGTAACCGTCGCCGTTGCCGAACCGTTCGGACGCGTGAAGGTGAACGATCCCGAGGTCGATGAACCACTGGAGATGCTGAGCGCAACCGGGCTCGACGTGCCCCCGACGTCGGTGAGGACGACAGGAATGGCGGCGCCGCCATTCGTGACTGGGTTGCCAAACTGGTCGACAAGCAGAACGCTGGCGATGAACTTCCCCTTATTGCCGACGGCCGAAACAGAGCACGAAAGCGCTCCGATTGATCCGGTACAACTGGGAGTGACCGGCGTAAGCGGCGATCCACCAGAAGGTGCCGTTGACGAAGCCGTCCATTGGATTCCGGCCGCCGCGGCGGGCGTGATGGCGAACGACGAGCTGGGCGCGTTTACCGCACCAACGGTCGCCGTAAACGTGTACGAGCCGGTCTTCGTGAGCTTGCAACCGACGAAGGTGGCGATGCCACTGGCATTCGTCGAGACGCTCGGGGCGGTGCACGAGAAACCGACCGCCGGATTGCCCGTAACACTGAGCACCACAGCGTCACCAGAACGAGGGTTGCCGAACGCATCAACCACCGTCACCACCGGCTGCTGCACAAACGCAACACCGGCGACGGTAGAGGCCGACGGCTGCGTGGAGAACGTCGGAGCCACGGCAGCTCCCGGCGAGACGGTCACCGA
>JAYSTV010000482.1:0-6011 GCA_043719425.1 Acidimicrobiia bacterium
CGCAGGAGCGCCCGTTCGTCGTCCGACATCCAGGTGACGTGCACATCGCCGCGAGCGGCACCGGCGTTGGCGGTGGCCAAACGGACGGACTCCGCCAGCTCGCCGGCGATGGGGTCGTCCTCGGCCTTACAGGCAATGACGACCCGAGCGTGGGTCCCGTCGACATCGACGGAGCGGACCATATCGAGCTCCACGATGTTGCGACGGATCTCCGGTTCCTGGACGTTTTGGAGCGCGGAAACGATGGCGGCCTCGAGGGCCGTTCCACTAAGGGGCATGTCTTCTACGCTAGGAGGATGGCCAACGCACTGGTAACGCCCCGCCCCGTGCGCCTTGGCACACGTCCCGCTCGACGCCCGGCATCGGTTCATGTTGACTCGCCGGCCGGGCCGACCGACGACGAGTTCAATTCCGTCGTCACGGCGGCCACCTCGATGTTCGGTGATCCGACCCGGCGGCGCATCTACCTTCTCGTTCGTGAGTCAGCTGATGGGGTCACCTCGGCGGAGACAGCTGCGCTCGTCGACCTGCATCCGAATGTGGCCCGTCACCACCTCGACAAGCTCGTCGGCGGTGGTTATCTCGACGTAGTGTCGGCCGCAGGTCCCGGCGAGCGTCGCAGTGGACGGCCGTCCAAGCGGTACCGGGTGTCGGGCAAACCGATCGACCTTGAGTTCGGCGCCCGCAAACACGATCTCGTCGTGAGCCTGCTTTCCAAGGCACTCGATCTCCTGCCCTTCGACGTGGCCTCGAAAATGGCCGAGGACGTCGGCGAGCACTACGGCCGCGAACTCGCCGCCCAGATGCACCCCGGCGATTCGCACCGCTCCATGCGTTCGGCGCTCCATGCCGTCGCCGACGCACTGACCGCCCACGGCTTCGCGGCCCACACCGAGGCTCGCGAGGAGGGCCTTGCCATCGTGGCCGGACACTGTCCGTTCGGCGAGCTCTCGGCCACCCACCCGGTCATCTGCGCCGTGGACCGGGGCATGGTTCGGGGCATGCTGTCGTCGCTCTACGGCGACGCCGCCCCGCTGCTCGCCGCGTCGCGGGCCCAGGGCGACGAATCCTGCGTCACTACCGTTTGAGGTCCTGGCGGTGCAGATGAGCCTGTTTGGGCTGATTGTCGCCGGAGCGAAGCTTCTCGGGTAGCGCCTCAGGGGTCGGTCAGGGAAATCCCTGACCGACCTGTCGTACCGCGTCGGTGAGAATGGAGCAATGCCCCCCAGCACTTCTTCCACTCTCATCGCGGCCGCCGGCTGTGTCGACCTTTCCAAGTTCTACGGGAAGGGGGAAAGCGAAGTCCGCGCCCTCGATGGCGTGACCATCAGCTTTCCAAAGGGAAAGTTCACCGCCATCATGGGCCCGTCCGGCTCAGGCAAGTCCACGCTGATGCACTGCTGCGCCGGGCTCGACGAGGCCACGTCGGGTCAGGTGTTCGTCGGCGATATCGAAATCACGTCGCTGTCCGAGAAAGCTCTTACCCAGCTGCGGCGTGACCGCCTCGGCTTCATATTCCAGGCCTACAACCTCGTGCCCACCTTGAACGCCATCGAGAACATCACCCTGCCGATGATGCTGGCGGGCCGCAAAGGTGATCAGGCGTGGATCGATGAGGTCGTCACTACCGTCGGGTTGAAGAACCGTCTCAGCCACCGACCGTCAGAACTCTCCGGTGGGCAGCAGCAACGAGTTGCTGTTGCCCGGGCGCTGGCCAGCCGTCCCGACATCATTTTCGCCGACGAACCCACGGGCAACCTCGACTCCAAGACCGGTGCCGAGATCCTGTCGTTCATGAAGCGGGCGGCCACGGAGATGGGCCAGACGATCGTGATGGTCACCCATGACCCAACCGCTGCGTCGTATACCGACAACGTGTTGTTCCTCGCCGACGGGAAGGTCGACGGCGAGATGAGCGAGCCGACGGCTCAGCGCGTGCTGGACCGCATGCGCGGTCTGGGCGACTGAGGCGCGACCCACCATGCTTCGCCTTACCGTCAAGAACCTCTGGTCTTACAAGAAGCGACTGCTCACCAGCGCCCTTGCGGTCGTGCTCGGGGTGTCGTTCCTCACGGGAACCTTTGTCCTCACCGACTCGCTGAAGGGCGTCTTCGATAGCCTCTTTTCGTCGGTGTACAAGAACACCGATGCTGTGGTGCGCGGCACCCAGGCGTTCGAGACCGACTCGGGTCCAGAGGATTCCGGGCGAGCCCGAGTCCCGCAGGACGTGCTGGACAGGATCAAAGCCGTCGACGGTGTCGCCGCCGTGAGCGGATCGCTCACCGGCTACGCCCAGGTGATCGACAAGAAGAACAAGTTGGTCGGCAACGGTGGAGCACCCACCTTTGGGTACTCGTGGATCGCCGATCGAGAGTTGAACCCCTACAAGATCTTCTCCGGTCGTCCCCCAACGGCCGACGACGAGATCGTGCTCGATCGTGGCGTCGTCAAGAAGAACAAGTTCGCCCTCGGCGACAAGATCAAAGTCGCCACCGAAGGCCCAACGACGATCTACACGCTCGTCGGAGACGCCACGTTCGGCGCGTCCGACGGAGCGCTGGGATCAACTTCCACATTCTTCTCCGTGGCAGAGGCACAACGGCTCTACAACTCTCCGGCGCAATTCGATGAGATCGGAGCACGGGCCAAGCCCGGTGTCTCCAGTGACGAGTTGGTCAAGCGCATCGCAACTATCGTCCCCAAGGACAAATTCGAGGTCCTTTCCGGTAAGAAGGTCACCGAACTCCAGCAGGCGATTCTGCGTAAAGCGCTCGGGTTCTTTGGAACATTTCTGAGTGCGTTTGCGGCCATCGCGCTGTTCGTCAGCACCTTCGTGATTGCCAACGCGTTCTCCATCGTGGTCACCCAACGGACACGGGAAATGGCCATGATGCGGGCCATCGGCGCGTCGCGTCGCCAGGTGCTCACCTCGACCTTGCTGGAATCCTTGTTCGTCGGGTTGTTCGCCTCGATCGTGGGTGTCCTCGGAGGGATTGGTGTCGCGACAGGTTTGCGGGCGCTGTTCTCGGCCTTCGGCGGAGCCCTGCCCTCGGGCCCACTTGTGGTGAACCCAAGCACGGTCATCGTGGGGATTCTCGTAGGCACCATTGTCACAGTGGTGAGTTCACTGTTCCCGGCAATCAAGGCGAGCAAGGTGAAACCGCTCGCCGCAATTCGTGAGGTTGCTATCGATCGCGCCGGGCTCTCCAAAGTTCGTCTCTACTTTGGTCTGGCCACCTCGGTTCTGTCTGTTGTTGCCCTGATCTTCGGACTTCGGGGCACCGGCGCAGACGGGGCAAAACTCGTGGGGCTGGGTGCGTTCCTGGCGATCATGGCCGTCGTCTTTGTCGGCCCGGTTATTGCCAAGCCGATTGCCGGTGGTCTGGCTCGTCCCTGGTTTGGCTACGTCGTTGTCTTTTTCGGCGGCCTGACTGTGCTGGCCGGAGTGGCGTCGCTGGTCTTGGCCATCAGCAAGGGCGGACCGCAAATTGCCAGCGGTGTTATCAACCTGGCGATCGCAGTCGTACTCGGTGTCTACCTGGTGAAGACCGGTCTCTCGTCGCGTGACGTCTCCGGCCAAATCGCTCGCGAGAACACCATCCGTAACCCGTCTCGGACCTCGGCCACGGCCCTCGCCCTCACCATTGGCACCGCCCTCGTGGCCGGTCTTTTCGTTCTGTCGAGCTCGATCACCAAGACCTTTACCGGTGCCCTGGAAGATGCCGTCAAGTCCGACTATCTCGTCACCTCGTCGAGCCAGATCGGGTTCTCCCCGGAGGTAGCGAAGAAGGTGGCCGGCGTTGATGGGGTAAAGGCGATCTCGCCGTTTCGATCCGGGCGCGTCAAGCTCGGATCGGGTCTCTTCGCCCGCACCCGCACCTTGGGAAGCCTGGAACCGGAGGCGATTGGTAAACTCGTCGACGTCGGCAAGGTCGAAGGACGTCTCGAGGACCTTACCCAGCCCGACTCGTTGGCCATTGCTAAAAAAAGCGCTGAGGAGAACGGCTACACGCTCGGTCAAGAACTGTCGGCCACGTTCACGACGGGCCAAACCGCCACGTTCAAGGTCGTTGCCTTCTACGAAAATGCCGAAGGAGTAGGGACTGGAAATGTGTATTTCCTGACCAGCCCGACCACGTTCCAAAAGTACGTGACTGCACCGCTCGATGCCTTCATCTACGTTCAGTCCGACGGCCGTGCCACGAAGGATTTCCGGCCCGCCGTTGACAAAGCCATCGCCGACTATCCGGCCGCGAAGCTTCAGACGAAGAAGGAGTTTGAGGACGACGCTCTCGGACAGTTGAGCCAGATCTTGAACTTCATTTTCCTGCTCCTCGGACTGGCGTTCATCATCGCCATCCTGGGTATCGCCAACACACTGAGACTCTCGATCTTTGAACGAACTCGCGAAATCGGCCTTCTTCGGGCCGTCGGAATGAGTCGAGACCAACTTCGCTCCACGATTCGGTGGGAGGCGATCGTCGTTTCCACGTTGGGTGCGGTCATCGGTCTCGTGATCGGCGTCGTGTTCGGAACATCGCTCGTCCACGTGCTCGGTAAGGATGGTTCACTCAAGACGGCGTTCCCAGGCCAGCAGCTCGTCCTGGTTCTGATTCTGGCGTCGATCGTGGGGCTGTATGCGGCGCGCAAGCCAGCAAAATCAGCCTCCAAGATGAACATCCTTGAGGCCATCGCCACGGAATAGAGCCGGTGGGTCAGATGGCGGCGGCGGCCGCCGCTGGACCGGGTTCATCCGCTGGCGGGATCAATGCCGCGAGGCCGGAGGCGGAACCGATGCGCGACCGGGCGGCAGAAAACGCTCGGGCGAGGAGCGGTGCATTGGCGTCGCCGTCACGAAACAATGTCGTGTCGGCACCGCTCAAAGCTCGGGCGCGGGCCCGAGCGAGCGCTCGTTCGGTGGCCGAAACCGGCGGGTCGGCGACGAATGGATGGGCCACCGGGGTGCTCGGGGCGTCTTCGTAGGCGGCCGGAAGGTCGTAGGGGTTGGCGTCGGCCAGAGGCAGTTGCGCGACAGCGGCCGCAATGGTCTCTGGCAGTCGACGGAGCCGCTCACGGGTCTGCTTCGGTTCGTTGAAGCGGCCGATGCCGAAGAGTCGGGGATTGTCTTCTCGACGGTCGTCGAGCGTCCAACCTTTGGGGACCGTGACTCGGTCGGCATGCTTGGCGCACAGGATGGCGGCTCCGGCTTCGTCGACTCGCCGATCGACGACAATGCGTCGCTCTCGTGGCTCGATGACGGCTCGAGCGACGCCGCGCTCCGCACAGTCAGGCCGCGAGCAGATCGAACGCACACGTGCAGGCTAACGCGGCCCCGGCCGTCGCTCCGGGAACGCGCGCAGATCGACGATGTCACGGCGCAGATCGACGGCTGTGCGCGCGCAGATCGGGCGCGATCGACGGAGTTTCAGCCAATTTCGGCCGATGTGCGCGGTGACGGGGCTGATGTGCGCGCGGCGGCGGGGGTAGGTGTGCGGCCGATAACGGCGGCGATCGGGACGGTGATCGCTGCTCGGAGCCATAGAACGGCGCACCAAACGGCGATCGCGCCGAGGACGTGAATCTGGACGAGCACAACCGGAACCTGGGTGAACCACTGCCAGTAGCCAACACCGCCCTGGGCGACGATGACCAGGGCCAGCACGCCGATGCGGCGGCGAACCTCCACGGCGGCGGAGGTCCGGGCCCCACGAACCCGCCACGCCATCACGACGACGGTGAGGAGCGTGACCCAGACGAGCCCGCTATGCACTTTCACCACGTCGAGCATCGAGAATCCGAAGCGACGGACCTTCGGGTCACCACCGTGTGGACCGGAGCCGGTGAGTACGCAACCGACGAACACCACCGCAAAGCTCAATGCCAGAAGCGCGTTGCCGAGATGGCGCATCGGTTCGTCAACCGCCGTGCGGCGATCACGCCCTGACATTGCGCCGCTCGGTCCGGCTTCGCCCGCGCGGTGGAATAGCACGGCGCCGCCGGTGAGACACGCA
>JAYSTV010000483.1:0-6002 GCA_043719425.1 Acidimicrobiia bacterium
CACCGGTATGCGGGCCTGATCCACTTCGCCGACCACGACACCGCTGCCGCGAACGGCGGTGCCGCTTAACGGCTCGAGGTGGCCGAGCAGTAGACCAAGCAACGTCGTCTTACCCGAGCCGTTGGCCCCGGTGACCGCCAGCCGGTCGCCGTAGGCCAGGTCCAGGTCGACCGGTCCGAAGGTGAACGAACCGCGCTGCATCGTTACCCCCCGCAGCGACGCCACCACCGTTCCCGATCTCGGTGCCGATGCGATCTCGTAGCGCAACTCCCACACTTTGCGCGGTTCGACAACCACATCGAGACGCTCAGCCGACTTCTCTAAGCGTGACGCTTTGCCGGCCTGCTTCTCGCTCGTTTCCGCCTTGGCTTTGCGGCCGATCTTGTCGGGATCGGCCCCCTTCTTGCGGAGGTCGGCACGCGTCTTGCGGACGCCTTTGTCGGCCCAATCGCGGGTGGTGCGAGCCCGACTCATGAGGTCGTCGTGCTGCGCTTGATAGTCGTCGAAGGATTCCTGCGCCCGACGCTTCGCCACCTCTCGCTCACGCAGGTACGCCTCAAAACCACCGCCAAACATCTGGGCCCGGCGCTCGGTGGAATCAAGCTCGAGCACGTCGGTCGTGGTGTTCTCCAAAAAGGCCCGATCGTGACTGACCACCACGACACCGGCGCCGCGTTCGCGGAGCTCGGCGACGAAGCGTTCGAGTCGAGCGAGGCCGGAAAGGTCGAGATCGTTGGTTGGCTCGTCGAGACAGAAGACGTCAAAGCGGGCGAGCAGCAACGCCGCCAATCCAACCCTGGCCTTCTGGCCACCACTCAACGCGGCAACCGCATCAGCCGCGTTGAGACGAGCGTCGAGGCCGACATCGTGGAGCGCGGCCGGAATCCGGTCGACGAGATCGGCGCCGCCGAGACTCAGCCAACAATCGAGATCATCGCCGTAATGATCACCGAGCGCGTGACCGGTGCCAAGTGCTTCGGCCGATGCCTCCATGGCCTCGGTGGCGGCGGCAACGCCCGTGCGCACCGCCAACCACTCCCCGATCGTCTGCTCGGCGCTGGTCGTATCGAGCTGCTGGGCCAGGTAGCCAACCGAGGTCGTCGACGGAGCGCGGTCAACCCGACCGGAGAGGGGCGAGTCGAGCCCGGCGAGCACGCGAAGGAGCGTGGTCTTGCCGGCGCCGTTGCCCCCGACCAGGCCAATGACCCGGCCGGGCGCAACGGTGAGATTGATCCCCTCGGCCAACACGACCGGCCCGAAGCCCAGAGTGAGCCCGGAGGCGATCACCGATCCCATACGCAAGAACCCCGAGGGGCGCTACTCGACGTCGGTCTGGAGCACCTTGGCCACGGCCGCCACCTGCTGACCGGCGTCGAGGGCCATGACCCGGACCCCGGTACCTTCGCGACTCTGCGAACTGATGTCGCGCACGTTCTGACGATTGGTCACGCCGCCATCGGAGATGAGAATGATCTCGTCGTCGATTTCCACCACGAAGGCGGCGGCAAGGTGTCCCTTTTTGGCCGGCAGCTTGTAGGAAATGACTCCCTGTCCACCGCGACCCTGGACCGAGAAGCGCTCCACCTTGGTGCGCTTACCGAAGCCCTGATTGGTGATCAATAGAATGTCGGTGGCGTCGGACACCGAGTCGCAACTGACCACGATGTCGTTGGGCTTGAGCTTCATGCCGCGCACACCGGCCGCCGCGCGTCCCATGGCCCGCACGTCTTCTTCCGAAAAGCGAATGCCCTGGCCCAGCTTGGAGACCATGAGGATGTGATCGGCACCGTTGGTCTGGATGACCTTGACCAACTCATCGTCGTCACGAAGGTTCACGGCGATGATGCCGGCCCGCAACGACGAGTCGTATTCGCTCATCAGGGTCTTCTTGACCTGGCCGAGCTTGGTGCAGAAGAACAGGTAGCGATTGTCTTCATACGTCCGCGTATCAATGATCGCTTGGATCTTTTCGTTCGGAGCGAGCGGCAGGAGGTTCACGATGGCGGTGCCGCGAGCAGCGCGGTCTTTCATCGGGATCTCGTGGGCCTTCAACCGGTAGACCCGACCACGCGTGGAGAAGAACAGCAGATACGCGTGCGCGCTCGTGGAGATGATGTCGGTGACGTAGTCCTCATCACGGACCTTCGCCCCCTGAATGCCACGACCACCCCGACCCTGGGTGCGGAACGTATCGGCCGGCATGGCCTTGATGTAGCCAACCTTGGAAAACGTGATGACGAGCTCAAGGTCCTCGATGAGGTCCTCCATGCTCATGTCGCCCGGATCAAAAGTGATGATCGATTTACGAGGCGTAGCGAACTGCTCGCGCACGGCGCCCATCTCGGACTTGATGACGGTGCGAAGGACAACGTCGTCGCCGAGGATTGCCTCGAGGCCACCAATGCGCTCGCGCAGTTCGAGCATCTCGGCTTCGAGCTCGGAACGACCGAGGCGAGTGAGTCGACCGAGCTGCATGTCGAGGATGTAGTTGGCCTGGATCTCGGAGAAATCGAACGGCGCCGCCATGAGCGCGACCCGTGCTCCGGCGCGATCTTCGGCGGTGCGGATCGCCTGAATGATCAGGTCGATCATGTCGAGAGCCTTGAGCAAGCCCTCGACGATGTGAGCGCGATCGCGCGCCTTCTTGAGGCGATGCTCGGAGCGACGGGTGATCACGTCGACCTGGTGTGCGACGTAGTGGGTGAGGACCTGCAGAAGGTTCAGCGAACGCGGAACACCGTCGACGAGCGCCACCGTGTTCACGCTGAACGTGGACTGCAACGCGGTGTACTTGAAGAGATTGTTGAGCACGACGTTGGAGTTGGCGTCGCGCTTGAGCTCAATCACCAGACGAGTCTTGCCCTTCGCCGACTCGTCGTTGGCGTTGGAGATACCGACCAACTCACCGGAGTCGACGAGTTCGCCGATGCGCTCCAAGATCCCCGTTGGACTGGATTGATAGGGCAACTCCGTGACCACGATCTGCTCGCGTCCGCCTTTGAGTTCCTCGATCTCGGCGACGGCCCGCATACGAATCGCGCCCTTGCCGGTGCGATACGCATCCATGATTCCGGATCGGCCGAGAATGAGCGCACCGGTCGGGAAATCGGGGCCCTTGACGAAGCCCATCAGCTGCTCGACGGTGGCGTCGGGGTGATCGATGAGGAACGTGGTGGCGTCGATCACTTCGCCCAGGTTGTGGGGCGGAATGTTGGTGGCCATGCCGACGGCAATGCCGGTGGACCCGTTGACCAACAGGTTCGGGAACCGAGCCGGGAGAACGCTCGGCTCTTCCTTGTCGCCAGAGAAGTTGGTCGTGAAGTTGACGGTGCCTTCGTCGATATCGGCCAGCATCTGCATGGCGAGGGGGGCGAGGCGCGCCTCGGTATAGCGGTAAGCCGCAGCTCGGGCGTCGGGCGAACCGAAGTTGCCGTGACCGTCGATCAGCGGATGGCGGAGCGAGAACGACTGGGCCATACGCACGAGCGCGTCGTAGGCCGCGGTGTCGCCGTGGGGGTGGTAGTTGCCGATGACGTCGCCCACCACCTTGGCGCACTTGACGTGGGCCCGGTCGGGACGGAACCCGGAGTCGAACATCGACCACAGGATGCGACGATGCACCGGCTTCAATCCATCGCGCACGTCGGGCAGGGCCCGAGACACAATGACCGACATGGCATAGTCGAGGAAGGATCGCTCCATTTCCTCTTGGATCTCGATGGGTTCGATGTTGTCGAAGTCGAGCGGCGGTTCGATATTGGTCATGCCAGACGGTCCTCAGTTGGGTAGTTCGCAAAAGTACGCATGCTTAGATATCCAGGAAACGAACATCGCCAGCGTTCTGGACGATGAACTTCTTGCGGGCCTCAACGTCTTCACCCATGAGCACACTCATGACCTCGTCGGCGATAGCGGCCTGCTCCACGGTGACCCGGAGAAGGGTGCGCTTGGTGGTGTCCATGGTGGTGTCGCCGAGTTCGTCGGCATCCATTTCGCCAAGACCCTTGAGGCGGTTGAACTCGAACTTCTTGTTCGGACTGGCGGCGACAAACGCGTTCTTGGCGGCGTCGTCCTTGAGGTACTGCTTCTCCTTGCCGACCACGACGGAATACAGCGGAGGCTGGGCGATGTAGCAGTAGCCCGCCTCGACCATCGGCTTCATCTGGCGATAGAAGAACGTGAGCAGAAGCGTGCGGATGTGCGCACCGTCGACGTCGGCATCACAAAGCGCAATGACCTTGTGATAGCGACACTTCGAGGCGTCGAACTCCTCTCCGACCCCGCCACCGATCGCGGTGATGAGCGCCTGCACTTCGGTGTTCTTCATCATCTTGTCGGCCCGCGCTCGCTCGACATTCAAAATCTTGCCGCGGATCGGAAGAATGGCCTGCGTCTTCGGATCCCGGGCGTCGGTGGCCGACCCGAGAGCGGAGTCGCCTTCCACGATGAACAGCTCCGACTCGGCCGGGTTCTTGGACGAGCAGTCCTTCAACTTACCGGGAAGTCCGCCGCCAAAGGTGGCCGACTTGCGGGCGACGTCGCGGGCCTTGCGGGCGGCGACACGGGCGACCTGCGCCTGCTGAGCCTTCTTGATGATTCGAGCGGCTTCGGTCGGGTTCTCCTGAAGCCACTCGGCCAATCGATCGTTGGTCGCCTTCTGGACGAGCGTCTTCATGCTCGTGTTGCCGAGCTTGCCCTTGGTCTGTCCCTCGAACTGCGGATCGCGCAGCTTCACGCTGATGATCGCCGTGAGTCCCTCGCGGATGTCTTCACCGGCGAGGTTGTCGTCTTTTTCTTTAATGCCGCTCTTGTCCATTTCGCGGCCGTACTTGTTGACGACCGTGGTGAGGGCTGCTTTGAAGCCCTCCATGTGAGTGCCGCCCTCGATGGTGGCGATGCCGTTGGCGAATCCGTGCAGGCCTTCGTAGAAGCCGGTGTTCCACTGCATGGCCACCTCGGCCTCACCGACCCCGTCTTCGTCGACGACTTTGAACGACGGCACCTTGGTGAAGAGCGGCTCTTTCGAGGCGTTGAGGTGCTTGACGAAGTCCTTCAACCCGTCGGCATAGCGGTATACGACCTGGTCGGGCTTGCCATCGCCATCACGGTCATGGTTCGGGCGCTCGTCGGTGAAGCGGATCTCCAGACCAGCGTTGAGGAACGCCATCATCCGGAAGCGCTCCAGCATCGTTTCCGCTCGAAACTCGGTGGTCTCGAAGATGAGGGGGTCCGGCCAGAACGTGACGGCCGTGCCGTTGCGGCCACGAGGCGACTTGCCGACCTCAGTGAGCTTGGACTTGAGCGTTCCGCCGTTGTGGAACTCGACCTCGTAACGAGTGCCATCCTTGTCGATGACGGCCACGAGCCGGGCCGAAAGGGCGTTGACGACGGAGACGCCAACGCCGTGCAGACCGCCGGACACCTTGTAGCCCTCACCGCCGAATTTGCCGCCGGCGTTGAGCACCGACAGCACGATTTCGGCGGCCGAGCGGCCCTCCATCTTGGGATCCGGGTGGGCGTCGACGGGGATGCCGCGACCGTTGTCTTCGACCCGGCAACCACCATCGGCCGTGAGGGTGATGTCGATCCGGGTGGCATAGCCCGCCATGGCTTCGTCGACGGAGTTGTCGACGACCTCCCAGACCAGATGGTGCAGGCCGGTGATCCCGGTGGACCCGATGTACATGCCCGGACGCTTCCGGACGTGTTCGAGGCCCTCCAGGATGGTGATGTCCTTCGCCCCGTAGTCCGACGAACCCTTGGTGTTTTCTGCGGTCATCTACATCCTCGAAACATCACCCGGAAAACGGCCAAACCGCCCGGGAACTGCGGGAATTGCAGCCTTGTGATCTTACCAGAGGGGGTGTGACAGAACCGGTCGTTCGGGACATCTCTTTGGTCGTGATCGGGCCCCGGAATGGCCGCTCAGCTCGCCGGGCCAGGGTACGCGCTCAGGGACGCGCACGACCGGACCCAGCGCCACCGCGAGGCCTACGAGCGCC
>JAYSTV010000484.1:0-6002 GCA_043719425.1 Acidimicrobiia bacterium
TTCACGACCGTGTACCCAGCAATGGCCGCACGCGCTTCGTCTCGCGTCGCCCCGCGCACGGAGACCCCAATCACCACGCCAAGTTCGACTTCCCAATCGACGCGATCCGACACGCTTGGTATGGCGATTGGATCGTTGGCCCCAATGAGCGCTCCGGTGAACTTGGCGAACAGCGTCGGATACTCGGGCACCGCATTGCCCATCTCCTCGATGTGGCTGCGGTAGTTCAACCCGACACAGAACACCTTGTCCGGCCGAGTGATCAGCGGGGCAAAGTCCGCTCCGTCGGCCCGGTGTCGGGGTCCCGATGCAGCGTTTGTCCGGGCGCGCCACAACGGATCGGCGAGGAGCGTACCCACGTCGGCCGCACCGATTTCGACCAACTCGTGGCCGACCTCCACAACTGCCGCGGTGGTTGCTCCGGTTCGAATCGTGGCCAATCTCATGTGCGCAAACGTACTGGCCCAGACGCGAAGAAGCCGGGGCACTCAGCCCCGGCCACTTCCACAATCGTAGGCGTACTTACTTCGCCAAGGAGAAGTCGGGATAGGCCGTTACACCCATTTCCGGCATGTCGAGGCCTTCGAGCTCATCAGCCTCGTCGGAACGGATACCGCCCTTCGTCACCTTGTTCTGAATGAAGAAGAATCCATAGGCCAGACCAAGAATGGCCGTCACGAGAACGCCGCAGCCAATGAGCTGGGCGAGCAGCTGCTTGGCGCCTTCGCCGCCGTAGAACAGGCCGGTCACGTTGTTGTCTTTCGTCCACTGACGGTCCAGGGCATTCCAAGCCGCCCCATAGGTACCGTCGGCGAAGAGGCCGACGCAAATCACGCCGTAGAGACCACCAACACCGTGGACGGCAATGGCGCCGACCGGGTCGTCAATGCCGCGGGCCTCGATGAAGCGACCGGCGTACGTCACGACAACGGCGGCGGTCACGCCGATGACCGCGGCAGCCCAAGGGGCAACGAACGCGCAGGGCGCGGTGATAGCCACGAGACCGGCGAGCATGCCGTTGATCATCCCGGCCGGATCAGGCTTCTTCGCCCCGGTGTACATCAGCAGAAGCATGCCGGCGACCGCACCGAAGGCGGCGGCGATTCCGGTGTTCGCGGCAGCGAGCGTGAAGCGGTTGTCAGTGGCCGAGAACGTCGATGCGGCGTTGAAGCCGAACCAGCCAAAGAGAAGGATGAACGTGCCGAGCATGGCCATCGGAAGGTGGTGCGGCGCAAGCGTGCGCGGCTTGCCGTCGGGCCCGTACTTGCCGATCCGAGGACCGAGAACGAGTGCCCCAGCGAGAGCCGCCATGCCGCCGACGGCATGGACCACACCGGAACCGGCGAAGTCGACGTAACCATGGCCGAGCTTGAGCGAGTCACCGAGCTGCGACAGCCAGCCGCCGCCCCACGTCCAGGCACCGAAGATCGGGTAGTAGATCGCACCGCAGTAGAGACCCCACACGACGAAGCTCTTCCACTTCCACCGCTCCGCCATCGAGCCCGTCGGGATCGTGGCAGTGGTGTCCATGAATGCCATCATGTAGAGGAAGAAGGCGACAACGGCAACGTCGTAGCCCTTCCCGGAGAGGGCGAGCGGCCCCTTCCACAGGAACACCCAGTCACCCGAGCCGATGAGGTTCGAACCAATTGCTTTGTCCATGCCGAAGTACCCCGGGTAGGAGTAGCCACCGAACATCAGCGGGAAGCCGATGATGAAGAAGCCGACGAACCCCAGGCCGAAGATGGCGAAGTTCGTACTCACCACGTGCGCCGCGTGCTTCGCCCGGCAGAGTCCGGTTTCCACGAGGGCGAAGCCCGCCTGCATGAAGATCACGAGGGCCGCCCCAATGATGATCCAGAGGAGGTTCAATGAGGTCGCCACGGCGGCCTCGGGCTTGCCTTCGGCTACCGACTTTCCGGCGAATGCCGGTCCGGCGATGAGCAGCGATGTCGTAAGCGCACCTATGGTCGTGACCGCAAGTTTGCGCAATGGGTGCCGCACGGTTCCTCCTAGTTCCGAATCTCTTCGGGTGAGAAGCACACGATCGTCAGTGAACTGATGATCGCTGCGTGAATGAATGCGACGCAACCTACGGGCGCCGGATTTCGACGTCGTCACCCTTGTGTTTCTGACGTGTTGCGACGTTGTTCTCAGAAACCCACTTTCCGCCACGATCAAACAGAGCTGACGTGTTGCGACGTTGTTCTGAGAAACGGACCCCGCGGCAACGACGAAACGGGATCAAGCAGGATCAGGGTTTGCGGATGGTACCCAAGCGGTTCGAGCGCCACGGAACGCGGCGGGTGAGCGAGCGGGGCTGTACACCGTTGGCCAGGGCGAGACGAATAGCGGCCTTGGTTCCGTCTTCGAGCTTTCGGCCGAGCCGGTCGGTGAGATCGAAACGGTCGAGCGCCATCGAGTCGTTAGTGGTGATGCGCGCCGAATGCACGTCGGCCCCGGCGGCGGCGAACGCCACGGCGAGCGCGTGCAATAGACCGCGGCGGTCGGTGGCCCGGACTTCGGAAATGGTGTGCCACGGCGAACCGGCATCGTCGAAGGACACCGTGGCGTCGGCCACCGGGGCCGACACGATGTTCTCGTTCTGCGAGGCGAGGAGGGCGCGGTGAATGGCGTCGGCGTCGGGTGTGAGTCCGACCACACCCGTTCGCACGCGGAAGGCCTGGAGCGCAGCCCCGTCACCCCACGTGGCGAGCACGGCGTCGACCACATCGAGCTGCGCCCGCTCAAGCACGCCCGTCACCAGGGCGAGGAGGCCCAACTGATCGCGCGAGGCAATCTCGAGGCGCCACACCGCCAAGGTCTCGGGCACGACGGACACCCGGAAGCTCTGCCGGGCCGGCAACGGTTCAAGGAGCCGGGCGTGACGCGCCACCGCGGCCGGATCCTCCATCAAGAGATACGTGAGCGGGGCGGCGGCGATTCGTTCGGCGACACGCGGCGCATCGGTCACGAGCGCAAGAGCGCGGTCCCGGGTCCGATCGAGCAACGTGAGCGCATCGCGTCCGGCCAACGTCGGGAGGTCGAGCGACGCCTGCACGAGACGGTGAAGTTCGGTGATGAGCGCCGCTTCCCACGCCTCGAGATCGTCGATGGCAATGCTCAACACGTAGAGCGCTCGGGCCTGTTCGTGGCTGGCGAGGTGCGCGGCGATGCGGAGGACCGAGTCCTCATGGAGCCCGTCGTGACGCATGGCGGCAGCCCGTAGGAGCTCGCGGTCGCTGACCAGACCGGCGATGGCGATGCGATCATCGGGGTCGAGCGTGAGCCGGTCCAGGACCGACTGGGCCGCGGTGTCGGCGTTCGGCAGGTCCTCGACCATTTCCACCAACAGCGAGGCGAGCAGGAGCCGGTCGGGCTGGGTCAATCGGCGCGCTTCGCTCGATGCGACCGGATCATCCGGGCGGTCGTTGAGTCCGCCAGCCAGCAGCTGACGGGTCCGGTCGAGGAGTTCCCACCGGTGTACGCCGGACGGATCGAGCCGGAGCGGATCGGTGCGTCGACGAGCAAACGCGTCGCTCAGTTCTGGCAGCGCGCGATCGAGCAGTGCGGTTGTTTCCAGAAAGCGCCATGTGCGTCCGGTTCCGCTGCGGACAATGCACAAGAAGGCGGCGGTGGACTCGGCATCCCACCGAAGCGCGTCACCGGTGCGGCTGGCCGACGTGATCCACGATGTGAGCTCCACCGACGGGTCGACGGTCTCCATCATCAACGCCGCGTCGAGGGCGACCGGCAGAACTTCGCGTACCGGAGGACGAGCGGCGAGAACCAGCTCGGGGCGGTTCCGCAACGACGAGACCGTCGCCAACCAGCCGGTGTCCGGTCGCGCATCGGTGCCAGCTTCGGCCAAGGCGGCATCGGTACGCCGTTCCCCTCGTTTGACCTGCAACGACAGCAGCGGGGGCGTCATCATCGTGGTGACGAGCACCATGGCCAGGATGGCGGCATAGATGTTGTCGCCAAGAATTCCTTCTCGAAGGCCGATGCTGGCGAAGATCAATCCGACTTCGCCGCGCGGGATCATGCCGATGCCGATGAGCAACCGGTCCGACGGTGTGCCGGTTGCCCCGACTCCAGCCACGATCTTGCCGACGATGGCCACCGCCACGAGGGCCGCACCAAGGCCGAGCACGGCGGGCTTGGCGAACTGCGCGACGTCGACGTTGATGCCGATCTGAAGGAAGAACACCGGAATAAACAGATGGCCGACGGGCATGAGATCACGTTGCACGCGACCGGCAACCTGGCTACGGCCGAGGGCGAGGCCGGCGACGAACGCACCGATAATCGGGGCCAGCTTGGCCAGCGTGGCGAGCTGGGCGATGCCGAGCGTGAAGGCGAGGGCCAGGGCGAGAAGGGTTCCACTCGAACGCGAACGACGATCGATCTGCTCAAACAGCTTCGGCGCAAAGATCGCCCCCAGGGCCGTCGTGATCACGAGGAACCCGACAGCCAAGGCAATGGTGCCCATCGTGCCGGACAGCGAAAAGCCGCCGTCGCCGGTGGTGATGCGGACCACCACGGTCAAGATGATGAGGCCGATCACATCGTCGGCGACGGCGGCACCGAGCACGGTGCGCGCCTCGATCGATGACAGGGCGCGGAGGTCACCGAACACTCGGGCCGTTATGCCGACCGAGGTGGCGGCCAACGCGGCGCCGGTGAACAACGCCTCGTTGTTGCTTAGGCCGAGCAGCTTGCCGACGCCGATGCCGCCGGCCATCGGCACGACCACACCGATGACGGCGACGAGCATGGCCGCTCGCCCGACCGCACTCAGCTCGCGAAGGTCCATATGCATGCCGACTTCGAGGAGCAGCAAAATGACGCCGATTTCACCGAGCGTGTGCAGGACCTCGCCGGAATGGGTGGCGTCGATTTTGTGGATCAGACCGAGTGCCGAGGGCCCGATGAGTATGCCGGCGGCGATTTCGCCAACCACCGCCGGGATGCGAATTCGCTCAGCCAGCTCCGCCGCCAGTTTGGCCGCGACCAGCACGATCAGGATGTCGAGAAAAACGCGACTCATCGTCGCCCTGCCGGGCCCAAGGTCACGACGCGTCGACTGGCACGAGCATCCAGCCGCGGCCCCGTACGTTCACGAGTTCCTCGTCGGACAGCGACCGGCGCACGTTCACGAGGTGCACGTCGACGCGGCGCGGATGCTCACGGAGGCCCGCCGCCCGAGCAAGCTCCCGGCGGGTAACCACCCGACGGCCCGACGAACGCAGGGCGTCGAGCAAAGCCGCCTCTCGGTCCAACGTTGGGGCGTTCTCCGAGACCGCCTGGGACACCGCCTGTCCGCCTTCCGGAGGTGGTGCCGGGGCGTAGCTACGTGCGTCCATCCCCCGACCGTAAGACCCTCGGATTTCCCCAATGTTGATCGAACGTTACGTTCATGTTTCGTAAATAGGGGCGGGCCGCCCAACAGTCACGTGCCGCGGGCACGCGCCTGTTGGCACGCGAACAAGATTGGCAATTCGGACGAGCGGGCGCGTTCGGTCAGGCGAACACTCGTACGAGAAGGGCATCGCCCTGGCCGCCACCGCCACAGAGAGCAGCGGCGCCAAGGCCCCCGCCGCGGCGGCGGAGTTCATGAAGCAGAGTCAGCGCGAGACGGTTGCCGGAGGCGCCGATGGGATGGCCGAGGGCAATGGCGCCACCGTTCACGTTGACCACGTCGTCACCAACACCAAGGTCGGCCATCGAGGCCAAGGCGACCGACGCAAAGGCCTCGTTCATCTCGAACAAGTCGACATCGGACACTTCCAGACCCGCCCGCAACAATGCTGCCTGGATGGCCCGCGACGGTTGGTGCAGGAGCGACGCGTCGGGCCCGGCGACCATGCCGTAGCCGACGACCTCGCCGAGCGGGGTCACACCAAGACGCTCAGCGGCGGCTTTGGACATCACCACGACGGCCGATCCACCATCGCTGATTTGCGACGCATTACCCGCGGTGATCGCCCCACCGGCTTCGA
>JAYSTV010000485.1:0-2480 GCA_043719425.1 Acidimicrobiia bacterium
GACCTCGCGAGAGAGGTTGCCCGGAAAGATGATGGCTATCCACCTCGCAGCGTCGAACCGAGGTGACCGTCGGCGCGGAAGTACCGTACCCGGGAGCCACCGAGTTCGGTAGTTTCGCGGGGTGGCGGTGGACACTCGAGATCAGATCATGCGCAAGGCGGAATCGAACTGGCGGCGCGTGCCGACCATCACCCGTGAAGCGATCGGGTTCGTTCGCCAGGCGGCACCGGGATACCTCGGACGGGTCTGGGGACTTCAGGCGTTCGGCGGCATCGCATCGGCCCTCAGTGTCGGCGTGAGCGCCGTGCTGGCCCGTCGGCTCCTGAATATCGAGTCGTCTGACTCGGCGCTGTCGACGCTACTTCCGTCGGTCCTCATTCTGACCGTGCTCAGCCTCATCAGTCAGTTCGTTTCGGCGTACCAGACCGTCAATCAGGAGGTCGTCTCCGAGCAGGTCGGCGTTGCCGCCCTGGACCGGATCCTGGAAGTGGTTTCGACGGTGCAGCTCGAAGCGTTCGATGACCCGGTGGCCGCGGTGCTCGGCCGGCGGACACAAACCGAGCACGAGTTTGTGCGCGATCGAAGTCTTCCCGAACGCTTCCGGGCCACATTCATCTGGCGACTCAACAACAAAGACGGCGCCACCGATGCGCGGAGTCACGCCCTCACCGGGGAAATTCGTAGCCGAATCAACGTGCTCAACACTGAAATCCTCGACATGAAGCGCAAGGCCCGCCGACGCCAGGCGCGGCTGGCGTTCGCGTCAAACGGTCGCGCCGTGGTGATCGTTGGCCTCACCATCGCCGTGCTTTTCTGGCTGTTTGATCGCGGCACGTTGGACCTTCCAAAGGCCGCGGCGATGCTCTTCGGTCTTCTTCGGATCCAGGCGTCGTCGGCATGGTTGGCTACTCCGTCGGACTCCTCCACGAAGCAGCGCTGTTCATTCACGACGTGAACGAATTCCTGCTTGATGCTCGGTCACGCAGCACCGGCCATGAACGCCCGGTGACGACCAGTGAACGTCTCCCCGTGGTGTCGCTGCGCGCCGAGGCGGTGTCGTTCGCCTACGGCAACGCCACGACAGCAACGCTCGAAAACGTGTCGCTCACGCTACGCGCCGGACACGTCACGGCCTTCGTCGGCGAGAACGGATCAGGCAAGACAACCATGGCGAAATCCTGTCGGGGTTGTACCGCCCGACGAGCGGCGTCCTTCGGTGGAACCGAGGCGACGGAGACGGCGAGCGGATCGTCGGTCGCGACGATCTCAGCTCGTTGCGAAGCGCAACGGCACTGGTGTCGCAGAACGTCTACGGCACTCAGTGGCCAATCACCGCCACGAGCATGTTGCGTTTGGTGACGTCACCCGCCTCACCGATCACGACGGTGTGCGACTCGCCGCTGAGCGCGCCGGCGTGGCTGAGTTCGTCGCCAAGCTTGATCTCGGCTGGGAGACGATTCTCGCCTCGGGTTTTCCGAATGGGACGGACCTCTCCGGCGGCCAATGGCAGCGGCTGGCGATTGCCCGGGCCTTCTTCCGTGATGCGCCGCTGCTCATCATGGATGAGCCCACCGCCGCACTCGATGCGAAAGCCGAACACGACGTGTTCGCCCGCGTGATGGAGCTTGCTCGGGGACGAGCGGTCCTCCTGATCTCGCATCGCTTCTCAACGGTTCGCATGGCCGACGAAATCGTTTTCTTCGACGGAGGCCGCGTCGTGGAGCAGGGCAGCCACGACGAACTGATGCGTATCGAGAGAGGCCGCTACGCAGAGATGTATTCGCTCCAGGCCGACGCCCTCCTCCGCCATCCCACATCGACCGGGGAGACATCCCACATAGGCGGAATTCCGTTGGCGAAGTGGCGAAAATCGACGATGTGGGATGCCCGGCCAGGCGATCTGGGATGCCGGCGGCACTACAGACCAGCCGACGGGCCGGCCGGCCAGCGGGGTTAGAAGGCTTCGGGGCGCAGCGTCGGGAAGAGGATGACGTCGCGGATCGTCGTCGTGTTGGTCAGGAGCATCACCAGACGGTCGATGCCGATGCCGAGGCCGCCGGTGGGGGCGAGACCGTATTCGAGGGCCCGCACGTAGTCGTGGTCCATGACCATGGCCTCGTCGTCGTAGTCGGATTGGCGGACCTGGTCTTCGAAGCGGGCCTTCTGTTCGGCCGCATCGATCAACTCGGAGTAGCCGTTGCACAGCTCGCGGCCGGCGACGATGCCTTCGAAGCGTTCCGTCATGTTCGGAATCGAACGATGGTCGCGAGCGAGCGGCGACACTTCCTTCGGGTAGTCGCACACGAACACGGGATTCCACAGAGTGTGTTCAACCGTCTTTTCATAGAGCTCCAGCAGCAGCTTGCCGGGACCGTAGCCGGGCTTCACTTCGACGCCATGCGTGGTACAAAGCGCGCGAAGTTCTTCGACGGGCGTCTCAATCGATACCTCAACACCGATGGCCGCGCTGGTAAGCGCGC
>JAYSTV010000486.1:0-2479 GCA_043719425.1 Acidimicrobiia bacterium
TTCTCGGCCACCAACTCCGACGCCATCACCGCCGCCCGCCAGGCCAACGCGGTCCGCTCGCAGGCCACCTACGACGCCAACAAGGCTCGTCGCAACACCACCTACATCGAGAACTCGACCCGTCGCGACGCCACCCACACCGCCAACGAAGCCCGTCGCGATGCCACCTTCCAGAGCTGCCTGACCGGCGCCGCGGCGGCGACCACCAAGGACGCCCGCGAGGCCGCCAAGGCCGCCTGCAAGACGGCCCGCGAGGCGACCAAGACCGCCAACAAGTCGGCGTGGGATCAGACCAAGACCCAGAACTCGTCCAGTCGGGAAGCGACGAAGACGGCGAACAAGGCCGCTCGCGAAGCCACGAGGGCCGCCAACAAGGCCGCCATCCAGGCCGCCCGCGGCACCACTGGCTCCACGCCGCCAACGTCGGTCGTCCCGGCCGGCTGAAACGTCTGGCGGCGCCTCGCCGCCGTCAACATGAACTCCCCGTGCCTCGGGGCGGGCTCTTCGGGGCCCGCCCCGAGTCGCGTCTCCACAGAGTCCGACCCCTGGCCGTGCCAGGCTCCGGGAGTGCACTTCGACGACCTCGCGACCAACGCGCTCGCCTGTGGACTGCGCCGCGACGACCTGCCCGCCATGGCGCCAACATTTCCTAGGCTCGTTCGTCTAGGGGGAACCACAACTTCCGCGACGCCGGCGGGCACGTCGTGAGCGACGGGCGGACGATGCGACGCGGTCGCGTGTTCCGGATCGATCATCTGGCCGACCTGACCGATGCCGACGGGTTTTCTCCGTTCGATCGCCGACGCGCGTCACCTGCCGTCGCTGCACCACTCCAGAGTGTGCTCGCCGAACTCCTCCTGGTCTAGACCCCGGAAGGCTCGCACACGGGGACGGGCGTACCGATCGGTTTCCCGGTCAGTGCTCCCGATGCGCCGCAAAACGGGGACGGGCCGTACCGATCGGTTTCCCGTTCGATACGGCCCAAGTCCGCCACCACACGCTCAGTTCTTCGTCGCCGGGGGTAGCTCGGCTTGAGCGCTCGCCGTTGAAACGAGTCGCTCGACCCAGGCTCACTAGGCCGAGAAGACTGCGCCGGTCAGACTGCGCCGGTCAGTCGAGCGAGATGGGCTCGTCTTCGAGTTCCGTCTCAAGATCTGACAGAGCATCGCCCTCGACCGCCACGATGCCGACCTTCTGGCGGATCTTCTCGGAGATCTCCATCATCATTTCCGGGTTCTCCGACAAGAAGTTCTTGGCGTTCTCCCGGCCCTGGCCGAGCTGCTCACCTTCGTAGGTAAACCAGGCACCCGACTTCTTGACGACAGCGCACTCGACACCAACATCGAGCACCGAACCTTCGCGGCTGATGCCCTTGCCGTACATGATGTCGAACTCGGCCTGCTTGAACGGCGGCGCCACCTTGTTCTTGACGACCTTGACCCGCGTGCGGTTACCGGTGACGTCGGCGCCGTCTTTGATGGACTCGATGCGACGGATGTCGAGACGGACCGACGAGTAGAACTTGAGCGCCCGCCCGCCCGGCGTGGTTTCCGGCGAACCGAACATGACGCCGATCTTCTCGCGCAGCTGGTTGATGAAGATCACGACGGTGTTGGTCCGGCTGATCGAGGCGGTGAGCTTGCGCAGGGCCTGGCTCATGAGACGGGCCTGGAGACCGACGAAGGTGTCGCCCATTTCGCCTTCGATTTCGGCCTTCGGGGTAAGGGCCGCCACCGAGTCGATGACGACCACATCGAGGGCACCGGAGCGCACGAGCATGTCGCAGATCTCCAGCGCCTGCTCGCCGGTGTCGGGCTGGGAGATCAGCAGGTTGTCGATGTCGACACCGATGGCCTTGGCATAGACCGGGTCCATAGCGTGCTCAGCGTCGATATAGGCACACGTGCCACCGTTGCGCTGGGCTTCGGCCACCACGTGCATGGCGAGGGTGGACTTGCCTGATGACTCCGGACCGTAGATCTCACAGATGCGGCCCCGGGGCAGACCACCGATGCCGAGGGCGAGGTCGACGGCCAGCGAGCCGGTCGAGACGGCCTCGATGCGCATGTGCGTGTTTTCGCCGAGCCGCATGATCGACCCCTTGCCGAACTGCTTGTCGATCTGGCCGAGGGCCATCTCCAGTGCTTTTGCGCGCTCCATGTTTGCTCCTTGCGTGTTTTTCGTGGACTCTCGGGCGGGGGACGTTTTCATGTGGGCCACTGTATGGGGAGGGGTGTGACAAAACGACAGGGATGTAATTCTCAAAACCGAAAATCTTCGGAAACTTCGACAATTGCAGACCTCGTTCGGCCATCACGAACGGACGTTCGCAATCGTAGGAGAGTCCGCCCCCGGATGCAAGCATCAACCATGCGCAGTCTCGACGGACTCGGCCCCCGTTCAGCGCGCCGACCCACCCTCAGGGCGGGTCGACAGACATTTGCCCTGGTCACCATGGCCCTCATCACCTCCATCGGGG
>JAYSTV010000487.1:0-5977 GCA_043719425.1 Acidimicrobiia bacterium
TCGTTCGGAACTACGGACGCGTTCAGCACTGACGAGGTACTTCACATGTCGACAATGACTCCACTTAGTACGGGCCCGAGCCCGATGAAAACGCGTGGCTCCGGACGACGGAAGAGCTTCGCTGCTCTCGCCGCGGGCACTCTCCTGGCCACGGGGGTGACGATTGCGCCCTCCCTGCTCAGCTTTACGGGTGCGAACGCTGCCACCGTGCTCCAGGGCAAGACCTTCTATGACTTGAACAAGAACGGCGTCCAAGACGTGACCGCCGTGGCCCAGACCAACGAGACCGCCATCAGCGGCGTGCCGATCACCGTCACTGCCGCCAACGGCACCGTCGGCACCGGCGCGTCCGGAGCCAACGGCGCCTGGACCGTCACCATGTCCGCCGACGGCCCCTACCGGGTCGAGTTCGGCGCGTTCGCGCAGCCCTGCCCGGCGGGCGTGAACGCACCGTGCGTTGTTCCGGGCGTACGCGCCGGCGGCACCACGGTGCAGTTCCCGGCAACCGGTGGAACGACCACCGTCAACCTCGGCGTCTTCGCCAAGTTCAACGGTCTTGGCTCGATTGAGTCTCTCATCGGCGGCAACCAGGTCGAGATCGGTGATCGCGTGTGGGAGGACACGAACGGCAACGGTATTCAGGATCCGGGCGAGCCCGGCATTGCTGGCGTCACCGTCAACTTGGTCGATTCCTTCACCGGCAACCCCACGGGCGGGTCCACCACGACCGACGCCAACGGCTACTACATCTTCAAGGTTCAGGACACCCTGCCCTACACGGTCAGGGTCGATTCAAAGGATCCGAAGCTGGCCGGCTACACGCTCACCAAGGGCGGCCAGGGCAACCGGGCGATCGACTCCGATCCCGCCGGACTCGACGCGAACGGCATCGCCGTCGCCGTCGTGCCGCCTCGCAACCCCGAAGAGAACGACCACACCTTCGACTTCGGCTGGGTTCCGCCGGCGAAGCTCGGCAGCCTCGGCGATTACGTGTTCCTCGACGCCAACCGCAACGGCACCCAAGACGATGGCGACGCCGCCGTTCAAGGCGCCACCGTCACGCTGTTGAACGCCGACAACACCCCGGTGGCCGGCGTCGCCCCCCAGGTGACCAAGGCCGATGGCAAGTACCTGTTCGACAAGCTCCCGGCCGGGTCCTACAAGGTCAAGTTCGAGCATCCGGCCGGGTCCAACGTGACCCCGACCATCGGTGCTCAGGGCGATCCGGCCCTCGACTCCAACATCGGAACCGACGGCATCACCAACACGATCACGCTCGGCGCCGGTCAGAACGATCTGACCGTCGACGCCGGCTGGGTCGTCCCGGAGGCCCCGAAGAAGGGCGCCCTCGGCGACTTCGTGTTCCTCGACGCCAATCAGGACGGCATCCAGAACAACAACGAGGCTGGCATCCCCGACGCCATCGTCAACCTGCTCGACGCCAGCGGCAACCCTGTTCTCGTCAACGGCGCCGCCGTCACGACCACGACCGATGCCAACGGCAAGTACGAGTTCACCAACCTCGACTCCACCGTCCAGTACATCGTCGAGTTCAAGGCCCCGACCGCCCTCGAAGGCCAAGTCCTGCGCTCACCGGCCGACGTCACCACGACCGGCGCGACCGACGCCAACGACTCCGACGCCAATGTCATGACCGGCCGCACCGGCCTCAACTCCGTCCCCGCCGGCGGGAAAAACGACACCGTCGACTCCGGCTGGTACCCCAAGCCGACCCCGGCCAAGGCGGCCATCGGCAACTTTGTCTTCCTTGACGCCAACAAGAACGGCATCCAAGACGGTGGCGAAGCCGGCATCCAGGGAGTCACTGTCCGCCTCCTCGACGCCAACGGCAACGCCATCGCTGGCAAGACCGCGATCACCGACGGCAATGGCGGCTACGCCTTCACCGGCCTTGATCCGGCCACCTACATCGTCGAGTTCGTCGCTCCGGCGGGCTACACGGCCTCACCGGCCGACGTCACCACGACCGGCGCCACCGACGAGAACGACTCCGACGCCAACATCACCACCGGCCGCACCCGTAGCTACACGCTGGCTGCGGGCCAGACAGACAACTCGGTTGACGCTGGATACTTCCCGACGCAGCCGGCCAAGGCCGCTCTCGGCAACTTCGTCTTCGAAGACGTCAACGACAACGGCATCCAAGATGAGGGCGAGCCCGGAATTGACGGTGTCACCGTCATCCTTTACCGCCGGATTGCCGGAACGATCAACTTCTCGATCGTTCGGACAACCACAACAAGTGGCGGTGGTCTCTATATCTTCGACAACCTTGATCCGAGCGCATCACCGTCGGACCAGTTTGTTGTTGGATTCCAGACGCCGACCGGCTTCACCTTGGCCAAAGCCAACATCGGCAACGACGGGACGGACTCAGATGCTGTGCAAACGGGACAGGCAGGACTTGCCGTAACCCAGCTGTACACCCTGGCCCCGGCCGAACGAAATCTCACGGTCGATGCCGGCTACGTCCGCATCGTCGCCCCGAAGAAGTACACCCTCGGTGACCGGGTCTTCCTCGACTCCAACAACAACGGTCTCCAGGATGCCAACGAGGTTGGCATCGTCGGTGTGAAGGTGGAGCTGCTCGACACCAACGCCAACGTGCTCGCCTCACAGAACACGATCGCCGATGGGCGGTACACGTTCTTCGACCTCAACCCGGGTCAGTACCGGGTCCGGTTCACGGCACCTTCGGGCACGGCCTTCACCTCACGGTTCTCCGGTACGGACCGTGGCCTTGACTCCAACGTCGACGGCAACGGGCTCAGCGACCTCATCAACCTCACGGCCAACGACGCCACCATCGACGCCGGCATCGTCGGAGCGCCGGTCACGGTTCCGCCGTCGATCGTCCCGCCGAACACCACGCCCACGACGGTTGCCCCGACCACCACGGTCCCGGCTCCCGGCACGGTGTGCGTCGGCGACAAGGTCTTCACCGATCCGGGTTCCACCGGTGGGGCGCAGGCCAAGGACGGCAAGGGGATCGCCGGAGTCACGGTGACCCTGGTCCGGGCCGATGGCACGAGCGTGTCGGCCACGACCGACGCCAACGGCAACTACAAGTTCTGTGGCCTGCCGGCCGGCACCTACACCGTCAAGGTCAACCCGAGCACCCTGCCGAAGGGCTCGACCAACACCTACGACCTCGACGGTGATCGCAACAGCGAGACCAAGGTGGTTCTGACGACAACCGACAACCTCGACGTCGACTTCGGGTACATCTTCCCGGTCGTGGAGAACACGGTTGTGACCACGCCTCCCCCTTCCGCCACGGTTCCGCCGGCTCCGGCCGACGTGCTGTCCTACACCGGCTCCGAGTCCACCCAGCGTGGCCTCATGGGCCTGTCGATGCTGCTGATCGGCTTCGGCCTCGTGGGTCTTGCCCGCGGTCGCCGTCGTCGCCTCGGCGCCTAGTCACCACAGTCTGCCTGGGCGGCGCTTCGGCGCCGGCTGAGCAGGGGACGCCAGTCCCCACCCAGTTTTCGGGCCCGCTTTCCTCGTCAGGAGCGGGCCCGAAACGCGTCCCGACCCATGTTCCGCGCCGGCAATGTGTCGCGGCGCGCAGATCGTGCCAACCCTCCGCGCAGATCGTCCCCGTTGCCGCGCAGATCAGCCCGATCTCCGCGATTTCGAGCAATTTCAGCCGATCTGCGCGCCAGGACTGTCGAGGTGCGCGCCATGGCGACCAATCTGCGCGGAGCCGAACTTCCGCGAGCGCGGCGCGAACTACGTGTGCTTACAATTCCCAGCCGCTGAAGGCGTCGATCATGGCCTTCACATCGCCGAGGGGGTAGAGGATCGGGCAGGTCGCACCGTTGGTGATGTAGTCGGTGACCTTGGCTCTCGCTTCGCTTGGGGTGCCCGAGGCCGTGAGCATCTGGACGATCTCGTCGGGGACCAGCTTCGAGGCGGCTTCGACCTGTTCGTGGGTGGCCGGCCAGGTGAGCACTTCGCCGACCTTGTCGAGGAGCGACTGGGGCACGCCCGACGCCTTCATGATGTGGGGCTGCTGGCCGAGGTACTGGGTGACCATCATGCGGGCCATGTCGAGCGCCGTCTGGCGGTCTTCATGGACGGAGCACACCACGAGCTGCGGGCGGTCGAGATCCATGGCGCTGCGTCCGACCTTGGCCGCGCCCTTCTCCAGCGCCTCCATGGCCTTCGCGTTGTAGTCCGGCGACACCAGGTAGTTGAGGACGACCCCGTCGGCAATCTCGCCGGTGAGTTCCATCATCTGCATGCCGGTCGCCCCGATGTAGATCGGCACGTCTTTCGGACGACGGTCCTGGTACACATAGTCGAGCTCGATGCCCTCGACGTCGACGTAGGCGCCCTTGAAGGTAACGGTCTCGTTGTTAAGCAGCGCGCGGCAGACCGTGACCACTTCCTTCATCACGGTGAGCGGCCGCTTGCGCTCGATACCTACCTTGGCCGCCAACGGATCCCACCACGCGCCGAGGCCGAGGATGATGCGACCCGGCGCGAGATCGTCGAGCGTGGAGAACGTGGCTGCTAAGCGCGCGGGGTTTCTGCTCCAACAGTCAGCCACACCGGAGCCGACCTTGATCGTGTTCGTCACGGCGGCGAACGCGGCCATCGGTGGAATGGCGTCGCGCACGAGGCGACTCTCGGCCTGCCACACGGCGGCGAAGCCCTTTTCTTCGGCGTAGCGAACGATGTCCATGCCCTCCCGAATGGTGTGGGCGTCTTGGAGATAGAGGGCGACCTTTTGCATGAAGGGGAATCCTTGTGTCGTGGAAAAGATTTACAGGAGAGCGAACAGGCGCTGGGCGGCTTCGGCGGCCTTGACCCGGACTTCGGCGGCATCGACGGTGGTGACGACGCCGCCTTCGAGCACGGTGCGACCGTCGATCACGACCTTGGTCGGATGCACGCCGGGCGAGAAGGCGAGATGCCACGGCTCCATGGTCGGATAGGTCCACGTGACCTCGTCGGTGAGCGCTTCGGGAAATAGCTCCCACGAGTTCGTGACCCACGACCACGCCGTGTCGGGCGTGGCGGTCACGTCGCTCTCCCGATGACGGGCATAGGCCACGCGGAACTCGTCGAGCATGTCGGCCCCGATTCCGTCGGTGCCGAGCACGACCCGGTTCGGCCGTTTCGCCGGAGAGGCGTAGCCCACCGCGTTGTTCATGTTCGACCGAGGATTGTGGGCGATCGTGCCACGAAGTTCACGGTCGAGGTGGACGCAATGCACGGTGAGCCAATCATCAGTACACAGATGATCGAGGCGCGATGCGGCGTCGCGGTCAACCGGTCCTTCGGCCACATGCACATGCACGCCCACGCCAAGGTCCGCAGCCAAGCCCGCCGCCGACGCCAGCGTTTCGTCGGAACACGTGAACGCCGCATGCACCCCAACCATGCCCCGCCCGCCAGCACGAATGAATCGCTCGCACTCAGCCAGTCCACGTCGTGCCCGATCAGTCATCCGAGCAGGCCGGGGACCCGAAGCGGAAGGTTGTGGCGTAACCACTATGCGCGCAGATGAGTCGTGACGATCGGAAACGCCATAGGTCGTGTTTACCCGCACACCAACTTCGGCACACGCGGCAGCAATCACATCAAGCGAACCCTCAATCGCGTTGGGCCCTTCGTGATGATCGATGATGCACGTCGTCCCCGACTCAAGCGCTTCAAGCGCCCCAAGCCGAGCCGACCAAGCCAACATTTCGAGATCAAGCGCACAATCCAGCCGCCACCACACCTGCTCAAGAATCTCGCCAAAGTTCGTCGGCGACAACGGCGGCGCCGGCATTCCCCGAGCCAGCGACGAATACAAATGATGATGCGCACAAACAAGCCCCGGCGTGACGTTCGCGAGACCGCTACGGGGTCCTGTCACCGGGGTGCCCTCCCACCTTGCGATGCTCGCCCGTTGTTCGACTCCGTCGAACCGGGTCTCCGCTTCTCGGCGGGGCCCTCCCCG
>JAYSTV010000488.1:0-14531 GCA_043719425.1 Acidimicrobiia bacterium
GATGTACCCCGGGTGCTGCGCAAGGGTCACTACTCGCCGTCGTGTCTGCTTTGGCTCGCCGGCGTGAAGGGTGAGCTGCCGACCGGAACGGAACACCACAACATTCACTTCGGCGGTCAGTGGCGCCAGGCGTTCGATGCACTCCTCAAAGACGGGACTCGGATGCCCGATCCTTCGCTGCTCGTCACTGTGCCGACGAAATCCCATGCCAGCCTGGCCCCTAGCGGACGAAACATCCTCTACGTCCTCGAGCCAATTCCAAACCTACGTGGACGTATCAATTGGGATACTGAACGAGAGCGCATCACCGCCGATCTGCAACGGCGAATCGTCGAACTCGGCTATCCGGCGTCGGCCACCGATGTGGAAGTCAGCCACGCCTACGACCCAACTGACTGGGAGCGCCAGGGTATGGCGCTCGGCACCCCCTTTGCCCTCTCGCACCGGTTCTTTCAAACCGGTCCGTTCCGGGCGAAGAACACCGACAAGCGAGTTCCCGGTCTGGTGTTCGTCGGATCCTCGACCGTGCCAGGGGTGGGCGTGCCGATGGTGCTCCTGTCTGGCCGCCTGGCCGCCGAGCGGGTGGCGGAGTTGGCGTGAGCGATTGGGTCACGCTCGACGAGAGCTACGAGGTTTGTCGTCAGCTCAACAAGAAAAGCGGCACCACGTACTACTGGTCGACCAACATCTTGCCGCGGGTCAAACGGCATCACGTGCACGCGCTCTACGGTTTTTGTCGCTACGCCGATGACATCGTCGACGACATGGCCTCGACCGCGACCGTCGACGAGCGAGCGGCCGCACTGAAGGCTTTCGGGGATCAGTTCTTCACCGATCTGGCCGTTGGTCGTTCCAACCATCCGGTCTTGAAGGCCGTGGTTCACACGGTCCGCGCCTTCGAGATCGACCCCGATTGCATCGCCCGGTTCTTGCGCTCGATGACGATGGACCTGAGCGTCTCGTCCTACGAAACATATGCGGACTTACAGTTCTATATGGACGGCTCTGCCGCAGTGATCGGCGAGATGATGCTCCCCATCCTCGAACCCCGCGACCTCGCGGCGGCCAAGCCGCATGCTCGCGATCTCGGCGACGCGTTTCAGCTCACGAACTTCCTCCGCGATGTGGCCGAAGACCTCGACCGCGACCGGGTCTACATCCCCCAGGAAGACCTCCGCCGCTTCGGCGCCGACCCGCGCCGACGCATCGTCGACGCCGCCTGGCACGACGTGATGCGTTTCGAGATCGCCCGGTGCCGCCAGCTCTACGTGAGCGCCGATTTCGGAACGGCCATGCTGCCACCCACGTCACAACGCTGCATCCAAGCGGCCCGCGATCTGTACAGCGGCATTCTGGAAAAGATCGAAGAAGCCGACGACGACGTCTTCACCCAGCGAGTTCGGGTCACCACCACCCGAAAGCTGGCCATGGGCTTCAAACTCGTTCGCCCCCGCCGCTTCAACTGACCCCGCCGCGTTCCCGACTGCGCCGAAGGCCCGGGTAGCGTTGTCAGAAGTGCTTCTCGACGCCGTTTCCACCCCCCAGGACCTTCGCCGTTTCACGTACCCCCAGCTCAACGAGCTGGCGACCGAGGTACGGGAGTTCATCGTGGCCGCCGTCTCGGAGAACAGCGGTCACCTGGGCTCGAACCTTGGCGTGGTTGAGCTCACCTTCGCTCTCCACCGCGTCTTCGACTCACCGAACGATCTCCTCCTGTGGGACACCGGCCACCAGGCCTACGTCCACAAAATCGTCACCGGTCGCAAGGCCGACTTCGCCGCCCTACGCCAACCGGGCGGCATGTCGGGCTATCCCAATCGCGGGGAGAGCGCCCACGACTGGATCGAGAACTCCCACGCCTCCACGGTGCTGTCCTACGCCCACGGCTTGGCCGAAGCCCTCAAGGCCAAGGGTGATCGCACCCGTCGCGTGGTCGCCGTTATCGGCGACGGATCGATGACCGGCGGGATGGCCTACGAAGCACTGAACAACCTCGGGCAAACAAAAGCACGCGTGCTTATCGTTCTCAACGACAACGGTCGCTCATACGCACCAACGATTTCTGGCCTGACCCGCACGGTCACCCGGATTCGGACCAAGCCGAGTTACGCGCGAGGCAAGAAAAAGTCCGAGACCATCATTGAGAATCTGCCGATCGTGGGGCCCTTCAGTCGGCGCACGGTGAAAGGCGTCAAGTCGGCACTGCGCGAGGTGATCGACGAACCGCTGGCCTTTTTCGAAAACCTGGGCGTTCGGTACGTCGGGCCGATCGACGGCCACGACCTGCCGATGCTGGAAACCACGCTCCGCAACGCCGCCGAGTTCGACGGGCCGATTGTGGTGCACTGCCTCACGCAAAAGGGCAAGGGATACCGATTCGCCGAGGACGACGAGGAGAAGAACCTCCACGACGTGCCAGCCGGCTTCGACGCCAAGACCGGAACCGTGAAAGCGTCGGCCAGCACGTGGACCAACGAGTTCACCAACGCACTGCTGAAGATTGCGCAAAAGCGAAGTGATCTGCACGCCATCACTGCGGCCATGCCGGGACCGACCGGATTGCTTCCGTTCCAAGCCGAGTTTCCCGACCGGTTCCACGACGTCGGCATCGCCGAGCAGCACGCCGTCACGCTGGCGGCCGGCATGGCCCTCGGCGGCCTCAAGCCGATCGTTGCGCTGTACTCCACGTTCTTCACGCGGGCTTTCGACCAGGCCAATCTCGACGTGGGTTTGCATCGCCTCCCGGTAACGTTTGTCCTCGATCGTGCCGGCATCACCGGCGAAGACGGCGCGTCGCATCACGGCGTGCTCGACATGGTGCTGTGTTCAAAAATTCCGGGCATGACGGTCTTCGCTCCATCGTCGGCGCAGGAGTTGGCTGTGCAGCTGCAGTCGGCAATCGACATCACCGACGGCCCCACCTGTGTCCGTTTCGCCCGCGGTGCCGCCCGCCAGGTTGGTCCAGAGGCCGTGGGCTCCGGCCTCTACGCCCGACGAGTGCGCAGTGGCGGCGACGACGCCCGCGTGTGCCTCATCGCCGTTGGTCGACTTCTCGAAGCAGCCGAAGGGGCCGCGTCGCTTCTCCGCGCCGAGCACGGTGTCGATGTCACGGTGTGGGACCCGCGTGTCGTGGTCCCGCTCGATCCGCTGATGATCGCCGACGCGGCGCGCCACGACATCGTGATCACGATTGAAGACGGCATGGCCGAAGGCGGCATCGGCGCCGCCGCGGCGGCGGCAATCGGCCGCCACCGGGTCGACACGAACACCTCAGCCGGACCCGTTGTCGTTCTCGGCACACCCCGTCGTTTCCTCGCTCATGGGAAACCCGCACAGATCCTCTCGGAACTCGGTCTCGACGTCACCGGTATCGTGAGCGCGGTCACCACCACGCTGGCGGCGACCGCGATAGATCCGCACCGCTCAAGCACCCGGTGACCCGACTCGTTCTGCTCCGTCACGGGCAGGCGGTCTGCAACGTTGAGCGCCGCTCGCAGGGGGTGGCTACCTGTGAGGGCCTGTCACCTCTTGGACGAACGCAGGCCGACACCGTGGCACAACGGTTCAAGCGGGAGGGCTTCGCGCCCGACGTCATCGTGGCGTCTACGATCCGTCGGGCCCGAGAAACAGCGGCGGCCGTGGCGTCGGCCCTCGGACGGCCCGTCGATGCGTTTGATCCAGATCTCGAAGAGGTTCGTCCCGGCGACGCCGAAGGCATGACGTGGGATCAGTACTTTGCGTTCTACGGTGCCGTCGAAGGGTGGGACCCCGCCGTTCCCTTCGCCCCCAACGGCGAGCCGTGGGCGCATTTCGCATCGCGGGTTTCGGCGACGCTCGACCGACTCGCCACGACCCACGCCGGGCGCACGATCTTGGTGGTGGCCCACGGCGGCGTGACCGACGCGAGCGTTTTCCACTTCTTCGGTCTCGATCCCTACGTTCGAGCACCCATCGACTTCGAGTCGGCCAACACGTCGATTACCGAGTGGGAGCTTCGGTCGTTCCCTACCGATGGCGCGGAGGCGACGGTGCCACCGGTGGAGCGCTGGCGACTTGTGCGCTACAACGACGCCGCCCATCTCCATGCGCTGTCGAAGGTGTAGCGGTCAAAAGAGTGTCCTCCGAATACCAAAGCGGGGCCGGGCGTCTGTCGAAACAGTCGTCCGGCCCCGCTCTGCGAACGAAGGTCTTAGAAGCCGATCTTCGGATCGATGAACTCGTTGGTGAACTGGGTGTCGATCTTGAAACCAGCCGGGATACCGGCGAACTTGCCGGTCTTGATCATCTTGTCGAGGTACGTCTGCAGACGGGGGAAATCGAAGTTCCCGACGATCTTGTCCGGTCCGTTGCCGACCAAACCGAGTTCCTTCTGCTTCGCTACCGAGAAGTCGGCGATGCCCTTCGTGTACTTCCAGAAGTCTTTGAACTGGGCGACGGCGTCGATGATCATCGCGTTGGCCCGGTCCGGAGCCTTGACGTAGTCGACCACAGCCTGTTGGACCATCGGCACGAACTTCTTTAGGCAGGGACGAAGCTTGGCCAACTCACCGGGGCGAACGCCGAGGGTCTGCGAGTAGTCCTGGTAACCAGCATCGAAGAACAGCTGGAACGCAACCGGCTTGCCCCAGTCTTTGAACTCGAACTGGTACGAGTACGGCTCGGCCGACGCGAAGCCCTGCTGAGCAATCTTGCCCTTGGCGGCAATGAAGCGTGACGGACCACCGTCGTACGACGGGTCAGCCAACTTCTCATCGACACGGCCGTCGTTGATGAAGAACAGCAGCGTGTCCTTGCTGAACAGGTTGAACGTCACGCCGAGCTTCGAGAGATCCTCGATCGTCTTGGCCGTGGGATAGGTCGCCGGATCCCACATGATCATCTGCGGGTTCTTCTCGAGCGGAGCCACCACGGAGACGAGGGGGGTCTTGCCCCAGTTGTTGGCCTCACCATTGCCGCTGTACCCCATCGTGATGCTGGCATCCGTGGCCATAGCGCCGGCCGGAGCACCAAAGCCAATGGCAGGCCCACCGGTCCGGACCTCCAGCTGGATGCCGGTTTTGGCGCCCTTGGAGTTGATCAGGCTGCCGGTCACGGTCTTCTTGCCGGTATCAATCTTGTAGTCGGAACCAACGAGTTGATAGAGCGCACCGTGCTCAGCCTCGGGGAACCAGTCCGTCTGGATCACAATCTTGTCGGGGCAGATGCCCTTGAGGGAAGTGGCCGAGGCGACGGCCTTCTTGGCGGCCTTCTTCGTGGCACCGGTCGCGGCAAGCGGCGACAGCGCTACGGCGGCAGCGACAGCAGTTCCGAGAAGGACGGTTGTTCGATTGCGCATGCTTACTCCTGTGTGGGTGCGGGGTTTCGTTGGCTGACCAACGGCATTGATGTTATCAATGAGTGCGCCGATTTTGCCCCAGGATCGTTTCTTGAAACAACTCGACGGAACTCGTCCACAAAGCGGAAACGCACTCGAAACACCTGCTCGACACAGCGAACACGAAAAGCCAGACTTGGAGTGCCATGGCCACCACCGCAATGCCCAGTTCCTCTGCCGCAAGTTCCGGCTTTTCGGTCCACGAGCGAGGCGTCGAGCCGACCCTCTCGTTCCGGAACATTTCCATGCAGTTCCCCGATGGAACACAAGCGATCTCCGACGTGTCCTTCGATGTGTCGAAGGGCGAGTTCGTCACCGTCGTGGGACCTTCCGGATGCGGCAAGTCGACGCTGCTGAAAATTGCCTCCGGTCTGCTCGACGAAACGGGCGGCGAATGCCGACTTGATCGCAGTAACATCGGCTACGTCTTTCAAGATGCAACGCTTCTGCCGTGGCGCACGGTCCGCGGCAACGTCGAGTTGCTGATGGAGCTGCACGGGATCTCCAAGCCCGAACGCGTCGCCGAAGCGCAACGCGCAATCGAACTCGTTGGATTGAAGGGGTTCGAGAATCATCACCCAAAGTCGTTGTCCGGCGGCATGAAGATGCGCGCCTCGCTGGCTCGCACGCTGACCTTGAAGCCGCCGCTCCTGATGTTCGACGAACCCTTCGGCGCAGTCGACGAAATCACCCGGGAGTATCTCAACGAGGAGACGCTCAAACTCTTCCAACAGGAGAAGTTCGCCGGCCTGTTCATTACCCACTCGATCAGCGAAGCCGTCTTCCTTTCCACCCGAGTGCTCGTCATGAGTGCGCGTCCGGGCCGCATAGTGGCGAGCTACAACGTGCCATTCGCCTATCCCCGCGAACCGGAACTCCGGTTCGACCCTGCCTTCGCTGAACTCTCCGGCCAAATCAGTCAGTCCTTACGAGGAGCCCACGTATGAGCACAACCCTGAGCCCCGATTCTTCGGTCATCGACATGAGCACTTCCACCTCACCGCTCGACCAACCGACTCTTCCCGATGATGCCCCGCCTTCCGCCCACCGACGCGAAGCGATCGCCGCCATTGTGCTGCCGCCGATCCTGCTCGGCGCGGCGATCGTCGCCGCCTGGTACTTCGTGAGCTATGTGATCCTCGATAAGAGCCGTCGATTTCTCCTCGAGCCACCTCATCAGGTGTGGAGCAAGGGCTTCATGAACACCGATGCGCGCAATGAGATGTTTCACGGCCTGTGGTCAAGCGGGAAGGTGGCCTTTTGGGGACTCCTCATCGCCATCCTCTTGGGCTTCGGTCTCGCCATCCTCATGAGTCAGTCCAAGCTCGTGGAGCGCGCGCTCTTCCCGTACTCCGTCGTACTTCAGTCCATGCCGATCCTGGCGATCGTGCCGCTCATCGGCTTCTGGTTCGGCTACGGGTTCAGCTCACGGGTCTTCGTGACCGTGCTCATCGCCCTTTTCCCGATCGTGGTGAACACGCTGTTCGGACTGACGTCGGCCGATCAAGGCATGCACGACCTCCTCACCCTGCATGGCTCCGGCCGACTCACCCGGCTGTTCAAGATTCAGTTCCCGGCGGCCCAGCCGGCGATCTTCGCCGGGCTTCGGATTTCTGCCGGTCTGTCCGTTATCGGAGCAATCGTCGGTGACTTCTTCTTCGGTCAGGGCGACGTCGGCATCGGCCAGTTGCTGAAGCGCTACGCCGGCCGTCTCGAAGGCGAGAATCTGCTCACCGCAGTGTTCCTGTCGGCCGGCATGGGCGTAGCCGTCTTCATGATCTTTGGCTGGCTCAATAATCGCATGGTAGGCAAGTGGGCCACCGTGTCACGAGGACGCTGACGAACCCGGGCGACGTTTGCGGGCCACCGGGTCCGGAGCGTGTCGAGCCGGGCTGCGATCTTGCAACGATTCGACCTTTGTCTCAATCAGCAGTACTCGGGCCTTCAGCGTCCCGACGCTTCGAAGACGGTGCGGTGTTCGCGACTGATACGACATGAAATCGCCCGGACCGAGCGCCGTGACTTCGCCTCCCAGGTCAATCTCGATGTTGCCCTCGATCACGCACAACGCTTCGAAACCCTCGTGCTCCCAGTAACCCAGGAACTCCGTCGGCAGTCCTTCGAACTCGAGCACATGAAACGGCGCGTTGCCCGCCAGCTTCAGGTGGCACATCGACTCTGCGGCCGTGCCCGTTACTTCCACCACGGGCTCGTCGCCGGCGCGGACGAGCCTCGGTTCAACCGTTGATCCGAGCGGACCACCGAAGAACGCCTGGGGGGTCGTGCCCAAGGAATGGGCAATCCGGTACAACGATGTCATCGACGGACGCGCCCGACCGTTCTCCACTTGCGAAAGAAACGGTTGCGACAAATCCACTTCGGCGGCCAGTTGGAGCAATGTCAGTTCTCGAGCGAGGCGGCGCTTCCGGATTGCCTGTCCAAGCGTTTCCCATTCGATCGAATCGAGCGAGGCATCAAGCATCACTTCATTGTCACTACTGAGGCCACGACCAAACCAATCGAGATGCGCGTCAGCTTCGGGCAGCGGAAAGCCGGGTGGACACGTCGGGCCAATTGATCACGTTCCAGATCACTGGCACGGTGCTCACCGACGCCGCAGCCTCTGGTGCTGCGCTGCTCGCTGCCCGCCGCCGACTTTGATCCGACAACATGCGTCGGATCGACCAGAGTCCGCTGGCGATCTACGGTTTGTCGGTGAGTGCAACCGGGTTCGACAGTGGGCAGGACCAGGTAGGAATCGAGGTTCTGCGGGCCCACGGTTTCAGCGCCGTGATCAACACGTCAACGCCGAGCCCCACCGTCATGTACTGGGGCGATGATGTCGGCCCCGATCTGACCGGCCTCCTTGAAGTATCCGAAGTGGCCATCTCGCACGGAACGCTCGACGTCGTGGCGCCCACGTCGATAACCCCGGAGCACGGCTCGGGCTACCCGGGCCGACCCGGTCTCGAGGGCTTCCGGACCAGCGGCTCCGGGTGGGCCCCGCGCTTCACCGCCCAGCCAATCGATCGCACGCTGTCGTCACTTGCATGTGTGAGCGTCGATGTCGCCGAAGGGCTCGAACTTCACACCTCCATTCGACTTGAACCCTCCGGCTTGCTCCGTATCCGAACGGCCGTGGTCAACACCGCCGACACGGCATACGTCGTGCAGGCGCTTCGCGTGGTCATTCCCGTGCCGGCCCGCGCCACGGAATCGCTCACCTTTTCCGGTCGCTGGACCAACGAGTACCTCCCGATTCGAGACAGTCTCCAGACCGGCACGTTGTCCGTCGAGAATCGCTCCGGACGCACCTCGCACGATCGCATGCCGACCGCGTTCGTCGGCACGGCGTCATTCGGCGAAACCTCGGGCGATGTCTGGGCCGCCCATCTGGAATGGAGCGGCAACTCGTCACTTTCGATCGAATCTCCGCCGAGCGGTCCACGGGCGCTGTGTGTGGAAGAGCTCCTGCTGCCCGGTGAAATCGTGCTCGAACCGGGCGAAACCTACGAGACGCCGTGGGTCGCACTCGCCTACTCGGCGCATGGCACGAATGGGGTGAGCGAAAAGTTCCACACTGAGCTCCGCGGCGCACCAGCTCATCCGTCAACCCCCCGGCCGATCACCCTCAACATCTGGGAAGCCGTCTATTTCGATCACGACCTGACCACGCTCAAAGCCCTCGCTGATCGATCTGCAGAAATCGGTGTCGAACGATTCGTGGTCGACGACGGCTGGTTCCACGGTCGCCGCCATGACCGCGCTGGACTGGGCGACTGGTGGGTCGACGATCAGGTGTGGCCCGATGGTCTTGACCCGATCGCGAACCACGTGGTGGATCTCGGCATGGAGTTCGGCCTGTGGTTCGAGCCCGAAATGGTGAACCCCGATTCCGACCTGTTCCGCGCGCACCCCGAGTGGGTCTTAACCGACCATCGCTACGAGCCGGTGCTTGGTCGTCAGCAACTCGTGCTCGACCTCGGCGAGCCCGCCGTGCGCGCCTATCTCTTCGACAAGATCAACGGTGTGCTCAGCACATCGCCTATCTCGTATGTCAAGTGGGACATGAACCGCGTGATCGTGCATGGCGCCCATGGCGGTCGGGCCGGGGTGCACGAACAGACCCTCGGTCTCTACCGTCTTCTCGACGATCTACGGGCCGCTCATCCGGCCGTCGAGTTTGAAACGTGCGCGTCGGGTGGAGGACGAATCGATCTGGCCATGCTGCGGCGAACGAGTCGGGCATGGACGAGTGATTGCAACGATCCACTCGATCGCCAACGCATACAGCGCGGCTTCACGTATCTCTTCCCGCCGGAGTACATGGGAGCGCATATCGGCGGACCGGTGTCGCACACGACCAGGCGGCGTCACTCGCTGTCGTTCCGCGCCGGAACGGCGTTCTTCGGCCACCTGGGCATCGAGTGGAACGTGTTGAACGCGTCGGCCGAAGAGACCATCGCCCTCGCCGGTGTCATTGCCCAACACAAACGATTCCGCTCGCTACTCCACCACGGCCGGTCGTTGCGCTTTGATCATCCCAATCCGGCCGTGCTGGCTCACGGGGTCGTGAGCAACGATCAACGCGAATCACTCGTTTCCTATGCGCTCATAGCAACGCCGGAATCGCTCGTGGTTGAGCCGCTTCGCTTCACGGGCCTCGACGATGATCGACGGTACCGGGTGGAGGTCATCAGTCTTGTTGCCCCGGTCACCGGTTCTGCTCGGCGTCAACCGGCGTGGACGACAAGCGGCGTCGACGTGAGTGGACGCGTGCTGCGCGTCGTTGGTCTGCAGCCGCCCATCATCGATGCCGAGTCGATGCTGCTGCTGCACCTTTCGGAGGTTCCGTCGGCGGTCTAGTCGGCAGTCACGCTCTGGAGGAACACCGAGCGGAGCAGATCATGGCGATCTCGAAGTTCACTGGCGGCACCGTCGAAACGGACCTCGCCCTTCTCCATGAAGATCGCCCGGTGGGCGACAGACAGCGCCACGTTCACTGACTGTTCGACCAGCACCACCGTGGTGCCGTCGGCGTGGATTGTCCGCACGAGGTCGAGTAGGTCGGCTACCACCGACGGCGCCAGGCCCAGAGAAAGCTCATCGATGCAAAGCAGCCGCGGCGACAGCAGTAGGGCCTTGCCGAGGGCGAGCATCTGCTGCTCACCGCCGGACAGCGTTTGCGCATCGCGATGGCGATGTTCTTCGAGACGGGGAAACACTCGAAAGGTCTCCTCGATACCGCGCTTCAGAGCGGGGCGATCCTGGCCGAGGCTGGATCCGAACAGTTCAAGGTTCTCCAACACCGTGAGCGATCCGAACACGGCGCGTCCGCCCGGGATCTGCGTGAGGCCCAGCGGCACGCGCCGCTCGGCCGAGAGAGCGGTGATGTCGGTGCCGTCAAGCATCACCACACCGGACCGCGGCAGGATCTGTCCGGCGATGACTTTCAGGGCGGTCGATTTCCCCGCCCCGTTGGTGCCGAGCAGGGCGACGATCTCGTCGTGTTCGATCCGCAGATTCACGCCGAAGAGCACCTGAATGGCGCCGTAGTACACGTCGACATCTCGTAGCTCGAGGAGCGGCGACCGGCCCCCCAAACCCTCACCGATGGCCCCGGGCTCTGAGATCGCGGCCTCTTCCTTATCGGCCCTATCGGTCTCATTGGCTTTATCGGCAGCGAGCGGGCTCACCGCGCCGACGAGGGCAAACAGCCCGAGCGGCACCGTCACCACCGCCAACGCAATAGCCGTGCCGAACCGCCGATCAACCGTCGAAGACGCAACAATGCCGACCGCCCCTCCCGCGCTCATGGCCATCACCGCAAACGCAATGGACATGCTCCGAACACCGTCGTTGGATGCCCGCGCAGCGGTGCCGAACGCCACGGCGAGCACCGCACCGAGGGCAGAGGATGCCAGGACCAACGCGACCACAAATGTCGGCCGGGATTCTCCGATTCCGAGCGCAGCCCCCAGCAGGACAACGGCCCCGAGGGCGACGATCGCGGCCCGCCGTTCTCGACCGAGCAGGACCCGACCGACCAAGGCCCCGAGTGCCGCGACAAACGCGACGGCGGCCACGATGTAGGCCGAGGACGACACGGACATTGACCAACGATCCCGTAGCAACGAAGGAAGAAACCCAACCAAGGAGAACACGACAGAGCCGGTGACTGCAGCTCCCGCCACACCACGTCGAGCGGCCCGACTGGACAGAGCTACCGAGAGCACTTCACCCATGGAGAGCGCCGGCTGGGACCGCAAGCGCGCGTTGATCTCTGGATCAACGTTGAGGCGGGTGGAAGCCGCCGCGAAAGCTCCCGGAAACACGACCCCGACTAGCGCCACGAGCACACCTCGCCAGCTCAAGCTGGCGTTCGGAGCGAGCGCCGCGACCACGCCGCCGAGGGAAACCGAAGCGAAGAACACGGCGACGACAGACTCCACGCCAACCCCCGACGCTGACGAATCGCGCGCCGTCATCACGAGCAGGGCCAGCGAGATGAACCCGAGTGCATCACTCACACCGGCGAGAGCCCACGCCATCGTGAAGCCCCCTGATTCGGGGACGATGGCCGCCGAGGCCACCGTGGTGATCGACCAGGCCGCCGCGGTAATCGCCGCCGCCGTCCAACGGGTCCGAACGGAGAGCAGACTGCCGAGCGGAACAGCAACGGCCGCCGCCACGAGTAGGCGGAGCACTATCGCGTTGACGGCCCCGCCCTCGCCCGCGCCCAGGGTGATCCCGATCGGCCGAGACAGCAGCGTAACCATTGAGGTGGATATCCATACCGACAAACCGACGGCTGTGAGGCGCCACCATCCGGACCGTCCGCGCAAGGGCTCGGTCACGCCGGGACGACCGTGAGTTCAACCGATGCGGCTTCTTCTCCTACACGCCGCCCTTTGGCATCGAGGGGCACGACGACCAATCGGTGGTGATCGCGCCGCGAGACCACCGCCACCCGGCGAGGAGTCACCAGATCAAGCACGAGTTCCTGCCCATCGGAGAGAAACAGATTCTGGCGCTCCTGCACTTCGAGATCATCGATCGACTGTCCGGGACGGATGGGAGCACGGTCGACGAAGAGCGCCCACGACGTGGTCTTGGCCGGTCGACCGGTCCACTTCACCAAAAGCGGAGCCGACGCAAAGTCACCCTCCACTGGCTCGGTGAAACGGATGTCGTTGTCGACGTGGAACGAGCGGTCTTCGAGACATCCGCTGAGCGCGAACACGACCAGGAGACCAAACATCGCCCGGCGACCCCGCACGATCACGGCGCCCCCGCGATCGCGCCACGGCGTCGTCCGACCGGCCGGCGCAAGCCACGCTGGTTTTGCACACGCCGGTCGATCTCGCTGGCGGCCGTCCACGCCATGGCGAGGGACCCCGCTAGCGCAATTGGCGCGGCGGCAAGAACGAGCGGATTGAACTGCCCACCCCAGGCGGCCACGAGAGCAAGGACGGCCAGCACCATCGGCGAGGCACTGGCCGTTCGACGAAGAATCTGTCGACCGACCACGACCATGGCCACTGCCGCCATCGCCAATGCGGCCAACCCCGGCGTGGCGAAACCATCGGGTGCCGAGCGCAAGACAAACCCCGACGACGTCCACGAGGTGGTCGAGAGCACGCTCACGGCGACGCCGAGCACAAAGGCCGCCCAGCCGACTCGGTGGGCCACCCGGGAGGCCCGGGGCGATCCGTAGGCAGCGGCGGCGACCGCTCCGACGAACGGGAGGAGTAGCGCGCCAGCCAACGGCAGAAGAATCAGGCGAATGGCGTGCATCCGGTTAAGCGAGGACTGCGCCCCAACCACGTTGCCCGGCAACAACAGGAGCGCGTCGGCCCCGAAAAGCACGAGCGAGCCCGCCGCCAACGACGCCGCCAAAGATCCGGGAAGAATGGCGGTGTACAGCACGTAGGCCGCACACATGCTGATGATGCAGACCACGGCGAACGCAACGACCGTGGCCGCCGAGCCATGGGCCACACGCACGTTGGCACTGGCATGCACCACGCCAAGCAGCGCGACCAACAGGCCGATCGATACCGTGGTCCACGGCATCGAGAGGTTCCCGATTTGCACGGAATAGATCGGGGCTTGGTCTCGCCGGAGAACGACGCGTGTCGAACGTCGACCGGCCGCCGCCTGCATCCCCGCCAACAACGAGATCACGAAGAAGCATTCGGCGAGGTTGCCCAGGAGCGGAATCGACGCACCGATGGCCGCGCCCACGAGCATGATCAGCGCGGTCACCGCCATCATCGATGATGCGCCTCGATGCCAGATCATGATGGCCACCGCGAGGACCACGATGATCACGGCGATCGCACTGATCGGAGGACCGCTGAGCGCCTCGTTTGCGTAGCGAGCGGTTCCGCCGTCGGTGGTGAAGCGCAGCTGCTGCCCGAAGCCATCGTGGCCGAGCCCAAAGCCGATGAGCACGAAGGCGAAGATGGTCCAGGCAGTGCGTCGACGACCGGCCCAGGACAGTCCCCCCCGTTCGCCGATCTCGAGAACGAGCAGTAGGAGCAACGGCGTGCCGATCGCGTGGATCCAGTACCTCGGCACGCTCAGCGTTTTCAGAAGATCACCACGGCCGAGCACGCTGCCGAGTCCCAAGATCACGTTGTCGTAGATCAGGCCGAGAAGAACAACCAGGGCAATCGGCGCATAGCGAAGGCCACTGGGCCGGCGCAGTCGAAACCACTGAGCGCCCAGCATGATATGTACGCCGATGATTCCCACAAACACCGCCGGCATCAACGCACCGCCGCCCTTGCGAAGATCGAGGCTGCGCGCCGTCACGACGAAACCGATGGCCGTCACCATGGTCCCGACGAGAGCAAGAGCGGAGGGCGAGAAGCTCAGGGAGAGTCCATCGGCAACTTGGCCGCCGCGCCGGGCCGCGATGGTTGCGGGTCGAGGAGCGGCGAGCGGCCTCACCGTGCCCGCGGCTTCCGGTTTGGCGGCCGAGGACGTCACCGGGGTGGGACGGGCGTCGACGCGTCGCGCCCGTGAGCGAATGGCGAGGGCAACGTGCCCACCGATCAGTAACCACAACGCGGCGAAGGTTATGGAGTGCAGTGGTTCGGTGCCGATGACCGATTGGCTGACAAGGGTGAAGAGGGCAATCGAGTACCCC
>JAYSTV010000489.1:0-5939 GCA_043719425.1 Acidimicrobiia bacterium
TTTCATCGTCGACGGGCGAACAAGGCGGGGCCGGTGGGTGCGGAAGTTGCCGATGCCCCAGTACGCCGCACTGCCGAGGGCGGCGAGCCACGGAGGAAACGGCGATGTCTTGTCGAGGGCGGCGAGGAATCCGATCGGCGTGATGTTGTCGGGGTAGGCCTTCGTCAGACGGTTGCGCGACATGCAGAGTTTGCGGACCAGGAGGAACTCGTAGTTCTCGAGGTACTTGAATCCGCCCCACACGAGGTTCGACGATTCTTGGCTCGTGAAGTTGGCGAAGTCTCCGCGGTCAACAAGGGCAACTTTCGCTCCTCGCCCGGCGAGCGAGGCAGCGGCAACGGCGCCATTGATCCCACCGCCGATGATGAGGACATCAAAGGAACCGCCGCGCAGTCGTTCGATCGAGGCCTGTCGGAGACTCACATCTCCAAGCTAACGGGCACTCTGTCGTTCCGAGGGCCGATAGGGCGAAGGTCACCCCTTGACAGCACCACTGGTCATGCCGGCGACGAACCAGCGCTGGAGCAGCACATAGGCCAGGACTACAGGAGCTGAGGCCAAGAGCACGCCGGCAAAGAGGACCGGATAGTTCGTGAGGTATTCACCCCGCAGGCCAACCAGCTGTCGGGGCAGGGTCCACAGATCGTCACGGGTCGGGAGGAACAGCAGCGGGTACTGCAGATCGTTCCAATGGATCACGAACAAGAATGTGGTGACGGCAGCTACCGATGGCAACGAGAGCGGCATGACAATCGACCGGTAGAGCCGCCAGTTCGAAGCACCGTCAACAATCGCGGCCTCGAACAGTTCGCCCGGCAGCGTCCGCATGAATCCGGCGAGGATGAATACGGCGACCGGAAGCGTGACTGCGGTTTCCACGAGGATCAGTCCGAACAGCGTGTCGGTGAGATGCAGGTCCTTGAAGAGCGCGTATTGCTGCACGATCGAAACTTGCGCGGGCACGGCCAGGCCGAGCGTGAAGAAGCCGAGCAACACGTTGGACCGCCAGCCCCGAAGTCGGGCGATGGCGAACCCGGTGAAGCTGGCCAGGGCGACTGTGGCCACCACCGAGCAGCCCGTGACGATGGCGGAGTTCCGAAACGCACGGGGTAGACCGGCGCGCCACACGTCGACGAAGTTCTTACCGCGTGGCGGGACCGGCGGACCGAGCGGGTTGGAAAAGATGTCCGACTGTGTCTTCAACGCACCGAACACCACCACGAGAATCGGCACGACGATGATCAGCGCATAGATCGCCAGCGACGTGTTCCGTCGGTAACGAAAGCCCTTCGATTCATAGCGGTCGAGGCTCATCGGTCGGCCTCTCAGGCCAAGACGCGAGCGTCGGAGCGGACCAGGCGGAGGGCGCGGCGTTGCAGGAACGTCACGGCAAGCACGATGACCATGAAGACCACCGATTGCGAGGCGGCGAGGCCGTAGTCGCCCGCCTCGAATGCTTGGCGATAGATGTGGAACGACAGCACCCGGGTGGCGTCGGCCGGCCCGCCTTCGGTGAGGTTGTACACAAGCTCGAACGAGCGAAACGTTTGGAATGTTGTGTACGCAACAACGATGGCCGTGGCGGGCGCCAGCAACGGCCAGGTGATCTTCCAGAACACCTGGAGTCGTGTAGCTCCGTCGATCGATGCGGCTTCAAGCAGTTCGCTGGGAATCTGCTGGAGCCCGGCCACAAAGACCAGGATCATCTGGCCGATATGGAACCAGATCTGCACGATGACCAAGAAGTAGAGCGCAGTGTGGGTGGACCCGAGCATCGATGGGCTGTAGCTCTTGAGACCCACGATATCGAGAACAGACCGCACGAGTCCACTGGCCGGGTCGTAGACGAAGGCCCAGATGAAGGCCACGCTGGTCGACGCCAAAATGGTCGGAAAGAAGTAAAGCGCGCGTAGGAACACGGTGGTCTTCGTGTTCTTGACCAGCTTCACGCTGTAGAACAGCGAGATGGCGACCTGGGCCAGCACGACGACCGTCATGAACTTCAGGCTCACGCTCACGCTGTTGCGAAACACGCTGTCGTCGATCAGCGATTTGTAGTTCTCGATTCCGACCCATGCGGGCTCGGTGCTCGGACCCTGCCAGTTCATGAAGCCGTACCACAGGGTCCGCAGCGTCGGAAAGACGAAGAACGCGCCGTAGACCGTTATCGCCGGAAACGCAAAGACAAACAGCGAAAACTGGGGCCGCTTGACCCGCGACGGTTTCGCGGTTGCAGGAACGATCATTGCTGCCTTAGAACCGCTGCATCAGAAAACGCTCGGTAGGAAGAGTTGCCACAAAAAGGCGAACGTCCGGTCCAACGATCAAACTCGTTGGACCGGGCGAAAGCACGTGTACTTACTTGACGCCGAGCTTGCCGTCGATGGTCGACTGGGCGTCGGCGGCGGCAGCCTGGGGCGACTTCCCGCCAACGACGTCGATAAAGGACTTCTCGACCGCATTGCGGATGTCCAGGTTGAGGAACTGGAAGCGGGGAGCCAGGAGCGTCTTCTTCTTGGCCCATACTGCGGTGTCCTGAAGCTCCTTCTTGGTGTACTTCACGCCGTCGACGGTGGAGTGCTGCGACGTGCCGTTGGCGTAGATCTCGGCGTTGGCCGGATCAGACAGGAACTCGACAAACTTCAGCGCCGCACCCTGCTTCTTCGACTTGGCGTTCACGCCGAGGATGAAGGTGGAGTTGTAAATGCCTTCGAATTTCGCCGCATCACCGGGCTTGGTCGTGAGCGGGACGTACAAGTTCATGTTGAGCTTGGGGTTCAGAGCCAGAGCGGCACCCATATGGAACGTGCCGGTCGCCAGCATCAGGGCCTTCTCCTGAGCGAAGAGGGCGATGGCGCCGTTGGTATTCGTTCCGAGCGGGTTGTCCTGGAAGCAGTCGTCGGCCGTCTCTTTGAACTGCTGCAGCGAGCGAGTGAACCAGAAGTCGGTGACCTTGGCGGCGCCCGTGTCGACCTTGGTGAAGGTGTCATCGGTAGGGAAGTTGTTCATCATGAATCCGTTCATCGACAGCTGCCCGGCGTTTGCCGTTTCGCCACCGGGCCAGGCAATCGGCGTGATGCCCTTATCTTTAACGGCCTTACAGAACCGCGGCAGATCGTTCACGTTGCTCGGCAACGTGAGGTTGAGCGACTTCAGGAGATCGACGTTGTAGACCGGCATGTTGAACACGAGCTGATACGGCAGGCCGAGCTGCTTTCCGTCGAGGCTGCCCGGTTCGATCAGGTTCGGCACGTAATTCTTGACGAACGATTGGTTCGATAGGTCGGTATACAAACCGGCTTTGGCAATGTTGAAGAACTGGGCGCCCCGGAAGGCCGTGAACACGTCACCGAGTTCGCCGTCTTTGATGAGGTTCAGGGCGTTGGACTGGTAGTCATTCGACGGATAGATGTTCGACTTCACCTTGATACCCGTCTTCGTCGTGAACGTGTCGATGAGTTTGTCGAACACCGCCTTGTCCTCGGCTCGCCAGTGGATGAAGGAAATTTCGGTGCCCTTAAAGTCGTCCTGCGCGGCTGGCGTGGCGACCACGGGGGCGGCGGTCGAGGCCACGACCGCCACTTCGCGCCACACGAGCGCCTTACCCTCCTTCTTGCAGATGAGGGTACCGATCGTTTTGTTCACCTGCTTCTTCGCACACTTTCCGCCAGCCTTGGCCGCTTGCGCGTTGGCTGAGGGAATGAACAGTGACGACGAGCCAATCGTCACGAGCGCGGCGAGCGCCGCTAGAGACCTGCGTTGCATGGGTTTCCTCACTTCGGTGGACGACGGTTCGCGTCGAACGGTGTCAGATACTTGACCGTTTTGGTCGGGTTTGGACCCTAGTCCGTTTCGGTCGATGCGTTCATGCACCGTTCATGTGTGCGAAATGTAGCCGAAAGGCCGGGAGTTGGTGCCGGTCCTCCTAGCGTGAGCGCATGGCTTCGGACATGTCCCCCGGTCCCCGCGACGCGCCTCGCCGACGGGTCGGCGACGAGCACCTCGACGCTTCGATCGATCAGATCCTCAGCCTGGTGGGCACGAAAGCCGGAGACGGCGACGGACGCCTCGACAACCGCGATCAACTCCGCGAGATCCTGGTGTCGGCAGTGCGCATCGCCCTCGACGTGGCCGGTCAGCGAGCCGACCGACTCGACGTGAAGATCGCCAATGCGGCGCTCGCGGAAATGCGCGACGCGTATCTGACCTTCGGTCCGTACCGCGGTATTCGCAAGGTCACCATCTTCGGCTCCGCTCGAACCGAGGCTGGCACCCTTCTCTACGAGCAGACGAAAGCGCTCGCCGCGGCGATGGCGGCAATGGGATGGATGGTTGTCACCGGCGCCGGACCGGGCATCATGGCGGCCGGGCTCGAAGGAGCCGGCCGCGAGATGGCGTTGGGGGCCGCCATCCGTCTGCCGTTCGAGAGCGAGGCCAACGAGCTCGTCGATCCGACCCGGCTGGTCGATATGCGGTACTTCTTTACCCGCAAGCTTGCCCTCATCCGGGAAAGCGACGCATTCGTGTGCATGCCCGGCGGTTTCGGCACGCTCGACGAAACCTTTGAGTTGTTGACCCTGCTGCAGACCGGCAAGGCAACGCCCGTGCCCGTGGTCTTGCTCGGACTCGGTCAAGGCTTCTGGCACGCCATGGAACGCTTCGTCGACGTGATGGTCGATCAGGGTTGGGTCGGCTCGTCCGACCGATCGCTCTACCGCGTGACCAACGACGTCGAGGAAACCGTACGCGAACTTATATCTTTCTACGCCAACCACCACTCGATCCGCTGGGTCGGCGACGTCCTCGTCCTGCGAATGCAACGAGCTCCGACCGACGAACAATTGGCTGATCTCGTTGCGCGATTCGGTTCTTTTGCCACCGACGGTGCGATCGATCGGACCAGCGCGACCGGAGCGGAACGGGCCGAAGACGATGTCCCCGAACTCGCCCGGCTCTCGCTGCGCTTCAACCGGCGACAGCCCGGACGACTCCGTCAGCTCATCGACGCCATCAACGATTGGTGACCGCCTAGCGCTCGCCCAGGCAATTGCCACGTGCGCGTAGCTTCGAGTCATTGAGCGTTACCGAGCACCAACCGAGCGAAGGATCGCCGGTACGAGCGCATCCGATCGATGGCGAGTAACTCAACCAGGAGCGATGGTCGCCGTGAAGCCAGGGTCGTCCTCGGCGTTTCGGCAGCCGATGCGCAGGCGGTTCCCATCCATCTCTGTGAGATGAATCTCGTCGCACCACGGTTGGCGTTCGATGGCGATACCGAACTCCCTTGCGAAGGTCTCCAACGTCCCTCGATCGACGTACCAGCACACGACGCCCCGATCGGGAGCAACATCGACGAAAGTCGATATGGCGATCAACGAAAGGCGAGAAGTCGGCGATGTGGGATGCCTAAGGTTCGCAGTCGACGGCAATGGCGAGAGCTGCGCAGATGGCGTGAAGGGTGGAAGGTCGCGCTGTTCCGACCGGCTTCAAGAACGATGTTCGGGCCACGAGTTGCACATTGTCGAGATTGGCGACCGATGGTAGGCGCACGCCGTCTTGATGGTCCACGGCGACCTCCGTTGCGAGGCCCCGGACGGTTGAGGTCACTGGTGCGACGATCACGCTGTTGAGATGTCGGCCCATCGGGTCGCGAGTCAGCACGATCACAGGACGGACCTTGTCGAGCTGGGCCAGCCACACCTCGCCGCGGCGCGGTTCAGGCGTCATCGGCGAAGAGCGCTTCCCAGTCGGTGTCGTCGTTGAGATCGGCGTGCGACGCCGTAACGTGGCTGGTGAGTGCGATCTCGTCGGCTGTTGGGGGTGCTGCCGCGTACGCCGCGATATCGCGACGGATCCGTTCTGCCTTGAGGAGTTCTCGCAGGGCCAAGTCGATGGTGTCCGACGCATTGGTGCGGCCCACCACGCCCTGAACCTGCTGC
>JAYSTV010000490.1:0-5930 GCA_043719425.1 Acidimicrobiia bacterium
AACCGACCGTCGTTGACCAGGGCTAACGCCAACGGCGTCGACCGGGAGCCCGGACTGACCACGGCATGGGTCACGCCGGCCCGGACCCATTCGTCGACCAGCGTGGCGCAGAAGGTGGCCTGGACGTCCGATGGCCCGTCGGTGGGCGGGAAAGCAGGCGCAGACATGCAACGATCATGCCGTGCCCACGCCCCCACCAGGTAGCACCGCCTCCGTCACCGTCGCCCTGCATGGCTTCACCCAAACGGGCCGCTCGTGGAACCGGCTCGCCGCGGAGGTCGCGGGCGAGTTCGTGGCGCCCGACCTTCCTGGCCACGGGTCGGCAGGCCACGAGCGCCCCGCCGACCTTCTCGCCGCTGCGGCGTTGGTTACGGCGCGCGTCGCCCCTCGTTTGCACGGTCGACCGGCCCGGTGGATTGGCTACTCGCTGGGTGGGCGCGTGCTCCTCCACCTCGCTCTGGCTCGACCCGACCTCGTTCACTCGCTCGTGTTGGTGTCATCGACGGCCGGCCTCGACGATTCCGCCGAACGGGCCGAACGGCGCCGCTCCGACGAAGCCTTGGCCGATCGCATCGAGGCCATCGGCACACCGGCGTTCGTGGCCGAGTGGATGGCCCAGCCGTTGTTTGCGTCACTGGTCGTCGACGCCACCGACGTGGCCGATCGCCACCGCAACGATCCGGCCGGGTTGGCGTCGTCGCTGCGGAGCTGCGGCACGGGTACACAGACGCCGCTGTGGTCTCGACTCGGCGAGCTGACGGTTCCCACATTGGTGGTCACCGGCACCCTCGACATCAAGTTCACGGGCCTCGGTCGGCGTCTGACCGACGAGTTGCCAAACGCCAGCCATGAGCAGATCGACGGGGCGGGCCACGCGTGTCACCTCGAACGACCCGCGGTGTTCGAGAGACTGGTGGGCTCGTCGTTCTAGGGAGTGACGGACGGAACGGTCGACGTGGTTGCGGTGGTAGCTGCCGCCGGCACCGATGCGCCGAGAACAGTTTCTGCCTTTTTCGGCATGCCGCCCGTGTTATACGACATCTTGGGATCTATCAGGACAAAACGTCCGATTCCCAACTCATCAACAGCGTCAATCTGGGCCCGAACATCGGCCGGACCATTGGGACGTCCATCAGAAAAGTCCTGGAGAAATGGCAGCAATGCCGCGTCGGTCGCCGACACCGCACGAAAGGTTGCTTTGACGGCCTGGGCGACAATGTCGTGAGATTGCGAGGCCGGATCCTTCAACCCGAAGGATCCGGCGGGAAAACGTGACGGGAAGAGCTTCGGGGCGATGTAGTCAACGACCGGAGCAAAGCGCGGGAGACTCTGCCCGTAGGCCAGCGGATCGGTGATGGAGGCGCCTAGCACGGTCACGCCAAAGCCAATGTTTACGCCGCGAAGCTGGGATCCTGCTCGACGCAGAAAGGCAGTAAGCGACGCGTCGAGTCCTTCCAACGATGGTCCGAGACCGGCGAGGCGCATCGACGCCGGGAGGCCGGCCGGTCGTCTGACGTCATCAAGAATCAGGTCGTCGATGCCGCTCGTTGATACCTCTGCGACAATGTCGAGAACATACTGTTGCGCGTCGACGTTGACCGGATTGGCGAAGACCCCGTCGTTTCCCACAAATGGCTGACCAGCAAGATCGCTGACGATTCTTTCTGGATGTCCAGTTCGGATAGCATTCGCTACATAAAGAGGATCACGAAAGGATACAATTCGACCAATTACGCGCACTCCCTTGGCATGTAATTCATCAATAGCTGACCGTAGGTCGAGCACGTCCTGACTGGCTCCGATTTCATTGGCGCGAGGAACAGCCGACCTGTAGGCCAGACCGCCATCCTCGTCTTTCAGCGTGATCATTACCGTGTTGATCTGCCGAGCAGCGATCATGCGAAACACCGGGTCGCGAACCGAACGGATCTTCCAACCTCGAGCCGTCACATGCACGGCGCGGATGCGGGGTTTGGTGGTGGCGGCCCGCACGAGGCGTCGGCGAGTGTTCTTGGCCAAGTCGGTGGCGACAATCTCAACGGTACCGATGGGGGCCCGACGGAACGCGGCCCGAAACGCGCCCTTCCGAGGCCCGTCCTTCTGGACCGGGACGACAATGCCGTTGACCAAGAGCCGCACGCCCACTTCGGTGGTGCCATTAATAGCGAGATCCTGACCGTTGATGTTTCGTCGGCTGCGAACGGTGAGCGCGGGACGGACTCGGTCAACGATGAACGACAGCCGTCGTTGGGCGGGTCCGCGCCACAGTACCGAGGATCCTGATCGAACCACCAGACGGTGCGGCCCGTCGGTGATGTCGGCCGACGGCACCCATTCGGCGATCGCATCTCGACGCACGATCGGGACCGTTTGCCCATCGAGACGAACATCGAGCCGGGCCAGGGCGGAGACCGGTGAGACCCGAATCACGACCTTCAACTTGGCCAACTGTCGCGCATTGATGAACGAGTTGGCGGCCAAACCGCTCACCCGCATCGTGTGTTGGGGGATGGCAAACGGGGCGATGGCAATGGCCGTCATCACGGCCAGAACGGCGATTGCGGCGGCGTTGAACTGACGCACTGCGCTCGGCGGCTTTGGCCCTCGGCCCGGGTCGGCGGTCTGGCCAATGGTTGGACGTCCGGTTCGAGCGAGCCGACGAAGGGCATCGTCGGGATGGGCCCGGTCGCGCAGCCGACTGGCCATCAGCGGGCGAGCCCGGCTGACCGCGGCGCGATGGTCACAGCACCGCCCCCACGCTGACGAGAACGCCGAGCACGAGCTGCGCCCTACCGGTAGCGCCGAGCACGGCAATCAGGTCGCGACCCTTCGCTCCCCCACGAACCACCTTGACCGGCTGCGCGGCCAACGGAACGGCGAGGAGCCCGAGGATCACCCAGGTACGACGAAGGACAACGGCGAGCGCAATCACGCCCACAAAGGCGGCGACCACAAGTGCGGTGTAAAACACTCGCGTTCGAGCGTCGCCGAGACGAACTGCCAACGTGCGCTTGCCCGCCACCGTGTCCCCGGGAATGTCGCGCAGGTTGTTGGTCACCAGCAACGCCGTGGCCAGCAGTCCAACGGGAATCGCGGCAACGAACGCGACGGCCGTGAGTTTCTCGAACTGCACGAACGCGGATCCGGCCACCGCAACGATCCCGAAGAACACGAACACAAATGCCTCGCCGAGTCCGGCGTAGCCATAGGGACGGGGCCCACCGGTGTAGCCCCACGCCGCGGCGATGGCGGCGAGGCCCACGGCGATCAGCCACCACGACGTGACCGCGGCCAGGCCGAGCCCAGCGAGCGCGGCCACGCCGAACGCACCGAACGCGGCCCGCTTGACCGCGCCCGGTGATTTGAGGCCCGACCCCACCAGGCGGAGCGGCCCGACCCGTGCGTCGTCGGTGCCCCGGATGCCGTCGGAGTAGTCGTTGGCGTAGTTCACGCCGACCTGCAGGGCCAGCGACACGACGAGAGCGGCGAGGGCCCGCGCCGTGCGGATGTCGAGCCCGGCGGGACGCTGGGCGTAGGCCACTGCGGTTCCGACGGCCACCGGCACGACCGCGGCCGGCAACGTGCGCAGACGAGCACCCGCCAGCCATGCCTTGGCCCCGGTTGGCGGCGCAGGGCTCGTCGGGGGAACGGACGGGCGCGATACCGGGTGAGCCACGACCGTCAACGGTACCCCCGCCCGCCGCGCTCGACCGTCGTCGACTCCCTGTTCGATCGCGGACCGGACCGAGCAGCCGGTCTTGGTTCCGCCCCTCGGCGAATACGGTGGAGAGCGCATGCGCCGCGTCGTCACTCTCGTCTCGGCGTTCGTGCTGGCCGCGGTGTTCGCCGCTGCCGCGTGGGCGAAGGCACGCGACCCCGAGGGAACCCGGACCGGGGCGATCGGCCTCGGCGTGCCCGTCGGGTTCGCCGCCGCGGTCGCTCGGGCGTTGCCGGTTGTTGAGGTGGTCGTGGTGGTGCTGCTCGCCGTCGGTGTGTTCGTCCACGCAGTCGCGGTCGCCGGCGCGACACTTGCGCTGGTGTTGCTTGGGTTGTTCACGCTGGCGATCGCCCGCACGCTCGCCGCGGGACGGGCTCCGGCGTGTCACTGCTTCGGCTCCCGTGGCGCCGCGCCCATTGGCGCCGACACCGTCGTCCGTAACCTCGCACTCGCTGCGCTCGCCGTCGTGGTCCTGGTCGGCTGACGTCGTATGGCTGAACTCGTCGCCCTCGATCTCCCGGCCGGACCCGAGTGGGTCCGCGCTCTACGTGCCGCGTGGGACAGCGGCCACGCCGTGCTGCCCATCGACCCCCGGCTCCCCGGTCCCGCTCGTAAGCGTTTGCTCGACGCAATGGCGCCGTCGTTCATCGTCACGCCATCGGGCCGGTCCTCCCTCACGGGCGGCGTTCCTGTTCTCGACGGCGACGCGCTCGTGATGGCCACGTCAGGCACCACGGGAGAGCCAAAGGGTGTCGTGCTCACCCACGACGCGGTGGCCGCATCGGCCTCGGCGACAAACGCCCGTCTCGGTATCGACCCGTCGAGAGATCGGTGGTTGGCGACCCTCCCCCTCGCCCACATCGGCGGCCTGTCCGTCGTGACCCGCGCGCTCGCCAGCGGCACCCCCGTCACCGTGGTCAACGGTTTCGACCCAGCGGTCGTCGACGCCGCCCGCGAGTCCGGACACACGCGCACGTCGCTCGTGGTCGCCGCGCTCCAGCGCGTCGACCCGTCGGGGTGGACCACGATCCTCGTGGGCGGTTCTGCCATGCCCGCGTCGCTCCCGGGCAACTGTACGCGCACATACGGTATGACTGAGACCGGCTCCGGCGTGGTCTATGACGGCTTTGCGTTGCAAGGCGTTGGCCTGTCGTTGCTGGGTGACGGCGAGATCGTCGTCGAAGGCCCGATGCTGCTGCGGGCCTATCGCGGCGGTGTCGTCGTGACGCCGGAGGGCACCGACCCGACGGACCCGTTCGGACGCTTCCACACCGGCGACGTTGGACAGTTCGACGCCGACGGTGCACTTATGGTCGAGGGCCGTCGCGGCGACGTGATCGTCACAGGGGCCGAAAAGGTGTGGCCCGACGCAGTAGAACGCGCGCTTACTTCCTTACGAAACTCGTTCGACTTCGCCGTCGCCGGTCAACCCGACGAAGCGTGGGGCCACCGCGTGACCCTCTTCGTCGTCGGCCCCACGTCCCCGTCGCTCCCCATGGTGCGAGACCTCGTGTCGCAGTCCCTTCCGACCTACGCCTCACCCCGCGCCATCGTGCTCGTCGAAGCCCTCCCCGGCACCAGCTCCGGCAAGGTCAACCGAGCCGAGTTGTCGCGTCTGTCGACGGAGGCGGTTGAGGTTCAATAAGCACGGTTCACGTTCCGGCCTCAGATGCGTAGTGGGAGTTGCAGGTTCGGTGGTCGGCTCAGGTGTTGGACGCGTTCGGGGCCGGTGAAGATGATGGTGCCGTTGGCGTCGCCGACCGCGGTCCAGCCGCCTTTGTGGATCATCGTGTGATGCCGTCGGCACAACAGGCAACAGTTCTCCCGGTTGGTTGGTCCGCCGCGTATCCAGTGCCGAATGTGATGCACGTCGGCGAACGCCGCCGGCATGTCACACCCCGGGAACCGGCACGTCCGGTCACGTTTCGACACCGCCTTGCGCAATGCCGGCGACACGACCCGGGTCTCACGGCCGAGATCGATCACGATCGACGCTCCCGCCGTGAGGATCCGAGCGACCGACGAATCACAGCACGCCTGCACGACCGACCAGACGTCGACACCGTTCAACGAGTACGGCGTTTCCGCGTCTCCGGTGAGATGCGCGCTCGTGAGGCGGTCGAGATCCATGACCAGGTTCACGTGGGCCCGGTTGATCGACGCCCCGGTCCCCTTGGCCACGGAGTCGTGATGATCCAAGAAGAACTGGGCC
>JAYSTV010000050.1:0-4377 GCA_043719425.1 Acidimicrobiia bacterium
GGCGGTCGAGATCCATGACCAGGTTCACGTGGGCCCGGTTGATCGACGCCCCGGTCCCCTTGGCCACGGAGTCGTGATGATCCAAGAAGAACTGGGCCAGCAACACCAACGCATCAGCCCGCTGCTGAGCCGGCGAGCGGGTGTCATTCGGGCCCTCCGGCTCCTTTGACACCACACCATCTTCGAGGGACTCGTCGTCACCCGACGGTTCCTTGACTCCAATTTTGTGCGCGGCGGTGAGCGCGGCCTGAACTACGGCGGCATCCGACGCGTTCAACGTGGCCTCAATGATCGTGTCACCGTCGAGGATCTCACCCATCCGCAGCTCAGACACCGTCGCCGGCGGCGGCGGAACTTCGCCATCCGAGTCGGCAGTTGCTGCGGCGATTTCTGTATCGACCTGGTCAGCCCAGCGCCGCGCCAGTATCCGGCAATGGGCCACCGTGAGCGAGGCGCAGCGGTCGATCAACATGTCGACATCGCGATCGACGTATGCGGCTCTCGCCACCGTGAACACATGGATCAGATGATCGGCCTGATCAAAGGTGAGGGTGCCCGACGCCAGCGCATGATGCAACGACGGACAATCCCGCAGTCCACGTGCCTGTCGCAGCAATCCCACAGCGTGACCATGAGAAACACGAAGTTTTCCTCGCAACCATCCAGCTGCAGATCTGGCGCCATCGATCGTATGAGCATCGGCCCGGTCCCACCACACCAACGCATTCATGAGATCGAGCCGGGCCCGCTCCGCCCCGTGCCACGCCTCGAACACCGCTTCCCGCCCATCCGGCGGACGCCAGTTTTCGAGAAGTTCGTCGCTCCACCGCTCAAGATCCGATTGCTCAGTTTCGAGATCGAAGTCGGATAAGAACATGTATTCGAGTATACCGAACAAATGTTAAGTGCCAGTCAAATTGAGGAATTCTTCTCGGTTTCTTCACCCAAAAGACGTATGGCGCAAGCGCACCACAACAACCTTCCCGCCTGAGACCGCCACCGCCGATCGAACCGGAGGCGTTGACCTTGGCCTCGTGTTGGCCAAGCTGCCCGACAACCAGCGCATCTGCGTACTGCTGGTTCATGCGCATTCTTGGCCCTATGCCGAGGTCGCGAAACTCCTCGATATCAGCGTCGACGCCGTGACCAATCACGTGCATCGCGGAACGAAACGACTTCGCAAGCTCCTCAAGGAGGACGAATGACCCCGCCCGCAACCACGCGACTCCACCAACGACTCGTCGCCTACGGAACACTGTTGGACACGGCCTCACCGCAAACCCGAACTGCGGAGCCGGCCCGTCCCCGAGCGTCTCGTCGTCTGGCCACGATGGCGATCACCACCGCAGTGAGCTTCGCCGCCATCGCCCTGACCCAGATCTTGCCCGGCCGTTCCGTGCCGACCGACCTCGCGCCACCACGAGGGGCAGACGACCAGCGCATGGTGTTTCCGGTCGCCGGTCAATCGAGCTTCGTCGACACGTTCGGCGCACCCCGACGCACGGACTCGGGCATCGACTCCTCGCAGGAGGGCGTCGACGCTTTTGCTGCGGTTGGCGCGCCGGTGCGCTCCCTACGCGGCGGGACCGTTACCCAGCTTGGGGTCGCCAGGCGAGGCGGCCGTCATCTGACAATTGTCGACGACGACGGAAACCGGTACTTCTACGGCTTCCTCCGAGGACCAGCCGACCTTCCCAAGGGCCGAGTCGTGAAGACCGGCCAAGTCATCGGACACATCGGCAGCCCAGTCGGCGATGGTGCCCCGCCAAGTCATCTCCACCTCGAGATTCGGCTGGAGTTCGGCCTCGCCGTCAATCCCTATCCAATCCTGCAAGCCATCAAGACCGGTGCCGTCGCAGAAACAGAGAAACCTCAACCAAGTGTCGTGATCCAGCTTCGAAACAGCGCGGTCGACGCAAAGGACATCGACGCGAGGGCGAAAGGCAAGATCACGAGTCTGGAAGGACAAGTTCTTGGCCGGTCCAAGGACACGAATGTGACTGACATGACGGCATTCCTGTCTGGATCTGCTCCGATACAGGCTCTCGGCCCGCCGGAAGGAGCACCAGAGTTCGAGGCGAGGTCGTACGTCTGGACGACATCGAACGTTGCGCTCCGGCAGCGGCATTGCGGAGCGAGCGTCTACGCCACGTTTCTCGTACCGGTCGCCAAATGCGCGCTCCCTGTGCCCATCCCGGTGCCAAAGGCCTCGCCGTTGCAGGGCAATGTCGTCAGCTTCACCGACAACGACAAGCCCATCACGAAAGCGAGCCAGATCTATCAGTGGCTCACCACCAAGGTTGGGTCGACAACTCGCGCCGCCAAGGCCAACCTCATCCCCGTCGATCCCAACAATGCTTCGGACTGGTACTGGTTCGGGAAATCAGCCTTCGAAGAGCGGTCAAGTTCGTGACCGTACCGGCGTCATGACCTCAACCGCTGGGACAACGCGTTGGCCATGAGCCGGCCGCGGATCCTTTCGGAATACTCATTGGCGAGTTCACGCCTACCTGCCGGGCCAGCGACACGACGACGGCCAACGCAGCGCGTACGGGGCGAACCTCGAGTCCGGCGGCGCAATGGACTCAGCCGACGGCGATCGGCACCACCGAAACGAGCACGGAAACAATTGGCTCTCCGCTATTTCGGGAGTGAGCTGCATTTCTGCTCGAAGACCCGGCCGTCGGAGGTCGTCAATACGGAGCGATCAACGTTCGTTAATGCTGCAATGGCCAAAACCGAACCGAACGTCTCGCGCCATCGCTCGCCAGTTACCGCAGCATCGACTCGCGACGAGCGCTGATCAATGACTGCGACGGTGACCGTGGTCTTTGCGCCAACGACGAAGCAAACCATCCCGGAGACGTCCGGCGGTCCGGCGACGCGTCCGTCTCTGACTGGGAAAGTCAACCCCCCAAATGAGACGGCCGCATCGTCGAACACACGGATGGCCATCTGGGCTTGATCAATGCCCGCCTCGACCCTCCAGCCCTGACCTGACAGGACCGTACGAGTTACCAAGTCGGGTAACGGGGTCGGCTTTTGGAAGGCGGGCGGGGGGGTCTCGACCGGCTTCGCCGTGGACGGCACCGTGCGTTCGGTGGCCAGTGGGTTGCGATTGTCGAAATCTCGGCTTCCGTCACGGCCCAATTTTCGCTCGCTGGCGATTCGTTGCATCAACGCGTCGACCGGAACTGTTCGATTTGGGTCCAACGACTGCGCCGTATCCCCGACAATTTCCCACGAACCACGCCAACCTTCTATCGGTTGGTACCCATCCATCGGAACAGACTTCTGAACAGTAATTTCACTGCGCTTGGCGACAAGCACCACCCGACTACCGAGTTTCGCCGGACCGGATCCGTAGTTCGCTCGGAGTGTAAATTGTCAAACGCGGCGACCGGTTCACCGTCGTTGACACCACTACCGGCAAAGAAAAACTGCAGCTCATCACCAATCGCAATGTTACCAAAAGCCACCTGATCAATTCGTACTCGGACAATACGAAAATAGAACGGGGGAACGCCATCATCAGGAACATAAATCTTGCCATCGACTGAGTTGTACCGAGGTGGGGTCACCGACATGATGCGGCCAATCATTGCGAAGTCAGCAACGTTCACAGTGTTGTTCAAAGCCATACCAAGGGCCTGGCTGGCGTGGAGTTTTGTGGTGGAGACTTTCGGCACTCGGTTTGGGGAAATCCCCGTTGCTCGCTTGGGTCGGGAACTTGCACTCTCCGCACGCAAAGGGGAGAAAATCATGGCAATGGCCACGAGTGACAGGATGTGTAAACGTCTCATGCTGACCACACTTGTACGTCGTCGACGCTCAAATTGTGGTTCGGCGTCATGTTGAATACTTGGACCCGAACGGAGTGACCGGCAAGCCCGTTGGCCACAGGTGTGCAAGCCGCTCGCCAAGAAGAGTCTCCCGCCGGAATTGTGTGAAACCCAACTGTCGGCGTGGGAGTCGCCGTGTCGAGGTCCCACAAGATCAACATCGTTTCGATCTGCCAGTTCCATGGGGACCGGATCCGTGCACACATGTACATCGACGAGGGTGCCGCCGGGCCTCTATTCGAGAGATCCTGATGGACTGCGGACCAAACGGGACTGTTGAACTCCGAGTAACACGAACCCTCGAATGCTTGCGCGTTTCCACAGTAGCGGGCGAAGTTGAGTGAGCCTCCAGCGAGGTAGTCCCACGATCCCGGAAAGTAGAACCCGTTGTCGAAACTATGGTCCGCTGCGTAGCCAACGCCAGAGGTTGGCCTCATGCGTTGAACACCGCTGGCGTCATCCGTGTTGTACCAACGCCCCATCCACATCGGATTGGACCACGTGAGAGACGAACGGTGCCCGCCGGTATAGGAGT
>JAYSTV010000491.1:0-2457 GCA_043719425.1 Acidimicrobiia bacterium
CAGCACGGGCCTACGACGCACTGATCGCATCCATAGCGGTCTCTCGGGACCTGCCTCTCTACACAGTGAACCCCGATGACTTCGTCGGCATCACCGACCTCACCGTACGACCCATCCCACACCCCGACCAGCCGACTACCTGACCCGGCCCAGATACGGTTCGCTCCTTCGGACCGCACCCCGACGCCACCGGCTTGGTCGGCTGTGCTCGAAGCCCTGAGGCCGGATACGCGGATCGTGTCGAAGGGGGGACTTGAACTCCTGAAGTATGTGTACGTAGTAGTGCTGTGGATAGCGCGTTCGTGCTGCTCAGCGGCTATTTCTGCCAGTACGTGCGCTTACTTTCTAATGTCTGATACCCGCTAGTTTCGGGTCGTTCGCGGACAAAGTGATGACAAATTGCTGACAAGCGACACAAGCTTTCCGTAGGCGCGCTTAGGGTTTTCGAACGTCACTCGACGAGCACCACCACCGTCTGGCCAACGGCGAGCGCCATCCATCCGCGCCCAAGGCTTCGGCGATGAGGGCGAACCCCTTGCTTAGACTCGAACCGCCGGGCAGTCGCCTCAACAGTGACGGGTGCGCTCATCGTCGATTCCAGATCCTGAGGGCGGCTTCGATCCGGCGTGCCCCACCCAGTTCTGCGAGGTCGACTGCGGTGGCACGCGGTGGCACCAACCGTTCGTGCCGACCACGAAGAGCCTCAGCGATCTCGTCGCCCACGACGTGAACGAGAAGCCTCGGCGATTGCGATGCAACGAGCCAGTGCCGATCAACCCATGGCCCGCTGCACGCCGCACCGACGTACACAACGTTCGACTGCGATTGATCATCGTCGAGGAGACCGTCGTACGACACGCCCGCAACCCATCCTCCAATCCGAAGGTCGGCATCGTCGAGAGCGGCCGCTATGTCAGGTCCGTCGAACTCGAATCGAGCCGACCGACTTCGATAGCGGGAACGCAACATTGCCCGATCGGCGAACGGTGCGTCACGGTCCCCGAGAAGCTCTGCCCAAGCCGACTCGGCATTCAGTGGCCTTCCCGGCGATCGTTCACCGTCCACACTTCCGAGCGCCGCGGGATGGATCATCCACACCCGCCCGAGGCGCTGCGCCCGAAGCCGGCCCGAATCGATGAGCGCCCGCACCCGACGATCACTCACCCCGAGGCGTTTGGCAGCGTCGCTGACAGAGATCACGAAGAAACTATACCGTTGGCGGAATAGTTTCCGTACACGGCCGACGTCGATTTGCTTGAGAGGCTGTCGCCTTCGACGATCTCCACGATCTTGCGACGCCCGGCGTTCATGCCCGGGTGCCGCTCTTGAGAAATACGAGTACGTCTCCAAGGAGAACCTGGGGCGCGCTTCACCGGATGGTGAGTAGGTAAGGCGCTGACCAGGCGGCGACGGCCGGCCCGCTTTGGCTAAGTCCCTCCGGTTTGTTTGGTGGCCACAAACAGTCCGGTTTCTTTCTGTACCTGCAGCACGCCGGCGACTGTTCGTCTGGCGAGTTCGAGTCGTAGGTCGTCCGTTTGGCTTGGGGTGGCGGATTCTCCGGGTGGGAACGACGAGAGGTATCGGAGAGCGTCGTCGAGATCGGTGATTCGAAGCGAATCCTGGTGCGGGTGCCAGTCGGCGGTTGAAAACATCGTTTGCAGCATCGCAAGTCCCTCTCGGGGCGGAAATCGGTTGTTGATTTCGTATGCGTCGATACGGTCGCCGAACACTGAGTTCAAAACGTTGAGGAACTCCAGCATGTGGCTCGGACCATTGCTTGCAGCGACCAGTGTTCCTGCCGGCCGAAGCACTCGATGGAACTCCGCCAAAGCCTGGCCTGGGTTCGGTACGTGGTAGAGCATGTAGTGGGCTGCGACGATGTCGAATGACTCGTCGGCGAACGGAAGATTTGTTGCGTCTGCTGATCGACCAACGACGTTGCAGCCGAGCGAACGAAGACGTTCAACGGACTCTTCGACCATCCCTGGCGAGAGATCCGTGATGGTCACAACGGCTTCAGCGTCAAGGTGTTGCGCAGCGGTATCCCACCACCATCCCGGTCCGGCACCCACTTCAAGAATCCTCCGAGCCCCGTGCCATGGGGTGTGACGAGCAAGGTGTTCGAAGACGGTTTCCGTTGCGACCGAGTACCGCGCGTGAAGCCGACCGCGATTGGCAAGTCTCGCGCTGGTCCCGTACTGGGTGCTTCGGAGGTACTCGCAGTCGCTGCCCGCAAACGGGCTACTGGGCGGTTTCACGATGCGAGTCTGCCGCTGCGCTCGCGAGGCGAAGTGGATGACGCGCACCAAAGATTTACGGGCTGCGTCGCTCCAACTGCGACCAGAATCTCCTTTAGGTCATCGTCGGCGTGATCGACTACGACGATCACTTGGACGTCACCTCTGCGGGACGCTTCATGGAGAACCGCTTGGACGACGTTGCGGCGATTCGGTCCGC
>JAYSTV010000492.1:0-5921 GCA_043719425.1 Acidimicrobiia bacterium
GCGCGCGCTGTGGGAGTTGCCCGGCCCGATCGTCCGCTCTTTTCTGACCTCTCGATCACGGTGCACAGCGGTGATCGATGGGGAGTCGTCGGCATCAACGGTGGCGGCAAGTCCACACTTCTTCGCGTTCTCGCCGGCTCGGTCACTCCCGACACCGGGTCGGTGACGCGAGGCCGCAACATCCGCATTGCCGTGCTTGATCAGGAGGGCGTACTGCCCGACGGCACCGTGCGCTCAGTCGTAGAATCGGTCGAAGGGGCTGAGGTGTGGGAGGCCGAAGCGGTGCTCGATCGCCTCGGCATGGGAGCGTTCATCGATGTCGACGTGCGCACGCTCTCCGGCGGCCAATCGAAGCGGGTAGCCCTCGCCCGGGCCATCGTTGTTGACTGCGATCTGCTCATCCTCGATGAGCCGACCAACCACCTTGACCTCGACGCGATCGCGTGGCTTGAAGAACGACTCGCGGCGTTTCGAGGTGGACTCATCCTGGTGACCCACGATCGTCATGTGCTCGACCGCGTTTGTACGCGTACGTTGGAACTCGACCGGGGGAAGTCGTACGTGCACGAGGGTGGCTACCAGGTGTACCTCGACGGTCGCTCCGTGCGGGAGGAGCGATACGCGGCAGAGGAGTCGACCCGGCGCAACCTGGCCCGGACCGAACTCGCCTGGCTGCGTCGAGGCGCTCCTGCGCGGACGGCGAAATCAAAAGCGCGCATAGATTCTGCCACGGCGCTCATTGACCGCAAGATCGATGGCCCGGCCCGTGCCGGTTCGCTCGACCTGTCGGCCGCATCGGAACGAAGCGGTGAAGGTGCCCGGAAGCAGTCGACGGGCTCGTTTCGTCAACAGCTCGATGAGAGTGCGGCGCCCCGGCTGGGTAACAAAGTCATCGAACTTCACGGCGTCGGTCATCGCTTCGACGACGATGCGCCGTGGCTGTTTGACAAGGTTGAGTGGAAACTCGGACCGGGTGAACGGTGGGGGATCGTCGGACCAAACGGTGCCGGAAAGACCACACTGTTGGAGATTCTGGCCGGTCGACTCAAACCGGCCAAGGGCACCGTCGAGGTCGGCCCCACGGTTCGGGTGCGACTCTCGGATCAAATGGGCCGGGCACTCGACCCGAATATCCGCGTTCGTGATGCCGTGGCCGGACCAACGCGTCCGCCGGGCACGCCCGAGGACAAGAAGCTGATGGAGCAGTTCTGGTTCGACGACGACGTGCAGTTCGCCCAGATCCACACGCTGTCCGGTGGAGAGCGGCGTCGCTTGCAGTTGCTGTTGGTGTTGGCCGAGCGGCCGAACGTGCTGCTGCTCGACGAACCGACCAACGATCTCGATCTCGACACGTTGCGCGTGCTTGAAGACTTCGCCGAGGACTGGCCCGGTGCACTTGTCGTCGTGAGTCACGACCGAACGTTCCTCGACCGCGTCGTCGAAGACGTGCTCATGCTCGAGAACGGGCGGGCCAAGCCGGTCTTGGGCGGCTATGCCGGTTGGATAGCCCAGCGGGCGAAGGCAGGCGCGTCATCGGGCGGAGGAGCGAAGATGAACGCGCTGGCCAGTTCGTCGGCGGCGGTTCCGACGGCTCCTACTGTTGCGGCCCCGCCGGCCGCGGCGCCAGTGGCCGCCGTCGTCGTTGACAAGGCGCGTCGATCGCCCAGCACGCTTCGGTTCTTGATCAAAGAAGCGGACCGCGAACTTGGGCGCGCAACGAAACGACGCGATGCGCTCACGGTCGAACTCGGATCGGCCGCGCCGACGGACTACGTATCGTTGGCCCGAATTGGCGAACAACTCGGTTCGGTGCAGACCGACATAAACCGATGGGAGGAGATGTGGCTGGAGCTGGCCGAGGAGTCGCACGGCGAGTAGCCGTTGGCGCAAATGGCTGGCTCAGCCCATGAGCTTGGCGAAGTCCATGGTGTTCCAGGTGTCGGGCGTAAGGCGGGCGATCACGGATCCTGAGGTGCTCGGGTTGTTCTCGGCGTACCACTTCCCCAATTCGGTTCCGAGATAGCGAGACGCCATCTCGAGGTCGTCGCGTTGGCTGGCCACGATCTCGACCGCCCCTTCTACGGCGATGTATTTGTAGGGTGGCGTTTCGGTCTGGACGGTGATCGTCGCCCGACCAGCGGCCCGCAGTAGTTCGGCCTTGAGCGAGGTCCCGCTCATCCCGATCTCGATCACGGTGCCGCGGTAGAGGTACCACACGGGCAGGGCGAGTGGTCCTCGGCCCGGTCGCTCGACGGCCAGCACCGCGACGTGCACGTCGGTCAGGAAAGCTTCGCGTTCGGCTTCGGTCATGGATCCAGTCGTCATGGAACGACTTTGTCAGATCCGGGGAGCGGCACGAGCTCTTACCTGTTCTTTTGACAACTCAGAAAGGATCAACGCTGTCGAACGACGAATGGAGAGACTGTGTCATCTGCACCATCTGACGAGAACGTCACCACCGGGCTTGGGCGTGGTCACGGTCTGAGTCGCCGTCAACTGCTGACCTCGGGCTTCGTGGCCGTTGGCGCAATCGTCTCGAGCACATCGACGTCGACGGCGGCAACGAAGTCGACCAGGAAGTTGACGAAGAAGGCAACCGTGAACAAGGCGGCCAACGGCTGTGCCGTGATTCCGCAGGAGACCGGTGGGCCGTTCCCCGGCGACGGAACCAACGGCCCCAATGTGCTGACCGAGTCGGGCGTGGTCCGGTCGGACATTCGCAAGAGTGTCGGCTCCGCTTCCGGCGTGGCCGGCGGCGTGCCCCTTCGCGTCAAGCTCCGGCTGCAATCGTCGAAAGACTGCTCGGCTCTCGCGGGTGCCGCCGCGTATATCTGGCATTGCAGTCGCGAGGGCGCGTATTCGATGTATGACGCGGCGGCCGCTTCGGAGAACTACCTTCGCGGCGTGCAGGTGGCCGACGCCAACGGTGAACTCGAGTTCCTTACCGCATTCCCCGGCGCGTACTCCGGCCGGTGGCCGCACATTCACGTGGAGGTCTATCCGTCGGTGGCAAGAGCGATTTCGGGAAACAGCACTATCACCGTCACGCAGATTGCGTTGCCCGAATCAACCTGTAGGGCCGTCTACGCCACCAAGGGATATGAAGCGAGCATACGAAACCTTTCGTCGAGTTCGTTGGTGACCGACAACGTGTTCGGCGACGATGGTGGTGTGCATGAGCTGGCGACGATGAGTGGCACGATCGCCAGCGAACTCATTGCCGCCCTCACCATCACCGTTGACCCTTCGTCCACTCCTGGTTCTTCGGGTGGAGGCGGTGGACCGGGTAGGGGTGGGCCCGGCAAAGGTCCCGGGAAACGTTGAGTCGGTGCCGACGGATCTTCAGCTGAGCTCAGGTTTTCGCCAAAGATCACCGTGTCGTGACGGCTTTCCTGCAATTCGGTAAGCGTACGTATGAACACCTCCTGGTAGGTCGTCCAGCTGCTCGCCGGGGTGAGCGACGAAAGGGCGAGCAGAGAGTCCTTGCCTCCGCTTGATGAGATAGCTGAGGACACCGGTTTGCTCTTCGACATCCGGGAACCCCCCGAAAATCCCATCGTGTCATGCTGTCTGGTAGACACTCTGTATGTCGAAGTCCACTCAGCTCGCCGTGCGGATGTCACCTGACCGTTTGGCGGCGCTCGATGAGGCGATTGCGGCCGGCGACGCGGAGAACCGGAGCGCGGCGCTCACGGCCGCCCTCGACGACTGGATCGACCGGAGGCGACGCCGAGTGCTTGGCGAACGGATTGTCGCGGAATACACCCGACTCCCCCAGCAACAGTCGGAGACTTCGTGGGTCCGAGTGGCGTCCGAGGCGTCGATCGCCTCGGAGCCCTGGTAGGTCATGTGGTAAACCTCGCCGCTATCCGCCAGGGCGACGTCTACTGGGCCTCAGGGTCAGCTGGTCGGCGTCCCTATCTCGTTGTCACCAGAACCGACGCCGTCGCCGTTCTCTCGGCCATCGTGGTTGCGCCGATCACCAGAACGATCCGCCGGATCCCCCAGTGCATTGTGCTGACGGAAGACGATGGTATGCCGGAGACCTGCGTCGCCACCTTCGACAGCCTCACCGTTTTCGATCCGACGCTCTTCGACGAGCGCATCACCCGCATCGCCGAGCCTCGCCTGCACGAAATCTGCGAAGCGCTTGCGGCCATGGCCGACTGCTGACCGACGGCCGCGGCCGGATCACTGCGGCCGGTACGGTGGATCGATGCGGTTCGTGATTGACCAGCGGTTTGCCGCCACCGCCGGTGCGGTCGGTGGTGCGCTGTCGAGCGTCGACTATTTGACCGAGGCCATGGGCGAGCTACCGGACATCAGTCGACCGGAGGTGCGGGCTCACCGGGTCGATGGCGACGCGGTAGGTCTGAAACTTGAGTACCGATTTGCCGGTTCGTTGCCGTCGGTGGTCACGCGAGTGATCGATACAGCCAAGCTGAGCTGGATCGAAGACACTCGCATTGACACCACGAAGTGGACGGCGACGTTCACCATGACGCCCACGCATTACGCGCACTTCTTTTCCTGTCGCGGCTCGTGGACGCTGGTCGAATCGAATGGCGTGACCCTTCGGTCCATCGACGGCGTGCTGAAGGTGAACTCGCCGGTGCCGTTTGTGGGCGGTCAGGTGGAGAAAGCGATCGTGAGTGGCTTGCGTGAGCGCCTGGCGAAGGAGCCTGCGCTCCTGGAGAGCTGGCTCAACTCGCGGCGCTGAGCTCAACTCGCGGCGCTGAGGATCACCGCGATGATGTCGTCGCCGTAGCGTTCGATCTTGACCGGGCCCATGCCCGGCACCAACAACAGATCCCGACGTTCGCGGGGATTGGCCTCGGCCATGGCCGCCAACGTGGTGTCGTGGCAGATCACGAAGGCCGGCACGCCGGTGGCCCGCGCCTTGGACGCCCGCCACTTTTTGAGGGCCTCAAGCACCTTGGGATCGGCGTTGGTGCCGAGTTCGATCGATGCCCGTTTGGTGCCTCGGATCCCGGGAACACCGGCGGCCTTGGCCGCAGCAAGACGATCACGTTGTACCCGAAGCAGGGTTTTCCAATCACCACGGCTGGGATCTTCGACCGACGCAATGGCGGCGACGACGTTGGCGAGGTACGGCGACTCACTACGGTTCGTGGTGCGGGTACCGAACGTGCGCGACTTGGCCCAGGTGAGATGAAGCTCGCGCTCGGCGCGCGTGACGGCGACGTACATGAGGCGACGCTCCTCGTCCCACGCATCCTGGTTGTCGGCCTGGCCGATCGGGACGAAGCCTCGTTCGATGCCGGCCAGCACAACGATTGGCCACTCCAAACCCTTGGACCGATGGAACGTGGTGATCTCGACCACATCGGTCAAGCGGTCGGGTTCATCGGCGCGTGAGGTGATGGTGGCCGATAGCCAGGCCAGGAATCCGTCGGTTGTGCCGGTCGGATCGAGGGCCAGAAACTCAACGCCGAGACGAACCAGGCCCTCGAGATTGGCGGCCCGCTCATTGACGCCCTCGGGACCGACCACTCCGGTCTCGAGCGCATCGCGGGCTTGGTCCTCCAAGTCGGCGAGCCGTCCACTGAAGGCCACTGCGGGTGACGCTCGTCGGAGCTGATTGAGCACCGCCTTCACGTCGGCCAACTGCAGGAACGCGCCGCGGTCCTTGACCCGGTGGGGAATACCGCTAGCCCGGAGCGCTTCTTCAAACAGCACGCTTTGGGCATTGGTGCGACTGAGGATGGCCATGTGCGACCACGGGGTTTGCACCGAATGGCGCTCGCGCAGCAAACGGGCGACGCTACGTGCTTCGTCGACATCGCTGGCGTAGGCCGTGATGGTGGGCAGCACTCCGGAGGCCCGATTGGGACGCAAGGCTCGGGTGTCTCGGGGCGCCAGACCGAGCACGGCATCGGCCACGGTGAGGATCTCGGGCG
>JAYSTV010000493.1:0-2446 GCA_043719425.1 Acidimicrobiia bacterium
AGGGATCGTCGATCCCGACAAGTACGGCATTGCCGTGCCGACGGCCAGCCCTCTGCGCGAGTCGATCAACGAGGTCCTGCTGGCGATGAACACCGACGGAACACTGGCGTCGCTGAAGAGCCGATGGTTCGGCGAATAAACCCGGTGGCCGCGAGCCAGAATCTTGGACCATGAACGACGACCTTTCGCCGACTGATGCTGCTGCCATCAGTTGTGTTGCCTGCAATCAACTCGATGGCACCGACGGCGTGATCGACGGCGCATTCGGTATCGTCGCCAAACGGGTGCACTCCGAACACGGATTCCGAACCGCCCTGCACCGAGCCGGGAATCGAACCGCCGATCGGATCACGAAGTTCGCCGGGTCCATGCACTTCGTCTACCTCCATCTCGTCTGGTTCGGAATTTGGATCCTGGTGAACGTCGGTCTGGCCGGGCTCGGATGGGAGTTCGACCGATTCCCGTTTGGGCTACTGACCATGGTTGTCAGCCTGGAAGCCATCTTTCTCGCAACCTTTGTGATGATCAGCCAGAACCGTCAAGGGGCGCGCGCTGACCTTCGATCGGAAATCGACTTCGAGAACAACTTGCGGGCCGAAGTCTGGTCGGTCCATATCGGCCATCGCCTGGGCATCGACGCCGAACATGTCGAAGCCATCATCCAACAAGCCCTGGTCGAGAACCGTGCTCGGATGAGTGAAGCGCCGTAGTCCCGCGCTCGGCGTGGGCGCCTAGTCGCGGCCGAGCAGCCCGCCGAGGAGCCCTCCGCCGAGCACGGCGCCGGCGGCCCCGCCGGAGGAGTTACCAGTGCCGAGTGCCGACCCGACCCAACTCAAGAGCTCATTCGGATTGCGGGTCTGGGTGTAGACGATGCCCGGGCCGGTGAAATCGAACACGATGCCTTCGCCACTCTTGAACGACTGCACGAGGCCCCCGGTCACTTTGCGCAGGCTCATGGTGACCGAGTCCTGGTAGGCAACCATGTGCCCGGTATCGACCGTGACACTCTCCCCCGCCGCCAACTCCCACTTGTCCAGGGCACCGAAGCAACCGAGCACGAGCGGACCGCTGCCGGTAGCGCGGACCACGAAGCCGCCTTCGCTGCCAAACATGTTCTTGAACCCGCCCCACTTGGTGTCGAGGGCAATATCGGTCGACGACGCCAGCCACGAACCCTTTTGGATCACATACGAGCGATCGGGGGTGAGGTCGAAGGTGACCAGGTCGCCGGGCAGACGCGGGGCCACATCGACCCACCCGCCCTGGCTCGGAGCGTGGTACGTCGTGAGGAAGAACGACTCGCCGCCGAGCGCCGCGCGTTTCAGCGATTTGAACATGCCGCCTTCGGCCTTGGCCTGCAGCTCCATGCCGGCCGACATGGCTGCCATGGCACCCGCCTCGACCTTGATCGTCTCGCCTCCGTTAAGGCTGCACCGGGCGATGCCGAACGATGGGGTGTGGCGGGTCTCTACGTGCATGGCGGTCTCCGTCGGACGAACTCAGGCGAGCGATTCGCCGTAAGGAGCGTATCGCCGGACGCTCGCCCCTGGTCAGTTGATGATGAAGGTCGGGACCCCAACCGGCAGAGTTTTTGCCATCTTGGTAATCCCCGCGTTGCTCACTCGAATGCATCCGCTGGACACCGCGGTGCCGAGCTTGGCCGGCTCATTTGTGCCATGAATACCGAGGCGACCATCCCCGCCGGCACCGAAGCTAAAAATCACATCGGAGAAGCACGACAAGCCGTAGGCGTAGGGCCCATAGGGGCCGGTCGGCCGTTTTGTCTTGATCAGGTCGACGGTGAAACAGTTCCCCGTGGGGGTCGGAGCGTTGCCCTTACCAACACCGATCTTTTCGCGCTGAACGGCGCGCCCGGAGTTGCACACGGTGAGCTGCTTGCGGCCGAGTTCGATGACGATCGCCCACGGGTGCTGGTACGTCTTCACATCGGCCTTACGGATATAGCCGGTGAGGCCGTTCGGGCGAGCGGCCACGTTCACGTGGACCCAGTCGCCGTCGGTGCCGATCACCGTGAAAGTCGGGCGACCCTTGAACTCGATACCGGTGGCCAAGGTCTTGATCGGCTGGACCGTGTCGTTCGCTTCGGCGAAGACCTTGATGGCCGAGCCGTACTTGCCTTCGTTCAGATAGGCGACGGTGGTCAGCTGCGGGTACCCGAGGCACGCGTTGGTCACGCCGGGCGGCACGATCTGCGGCTTCGCTTGCCCCTGCGCCGCCAATGGCGAGGCGAGCAGAGCGGCAGCACCGGCCACGAGGGCAGTGAAAACGCGTGAACGGAACGGGAGTGTGGACAGCATCGGTGGCGGTCTCCTTCGATCGGGGAAGTCCCAGGTGGCCGGGTAGAAGTCTCAAGCACCCGCATGAGGAACGGGTGAGCAGGTGACGATCGTCTTGCGAAAAGCGTAGGCGCGGCGGCGTTGTGGTC
>JAYSTV010000494.1:0-2444 GCA_043719425.1 Acidimicrobiia bacterium
GCCGTCGCGCCGATCTGATCAAGCTCGATACGCAGGGATCCGAAGCCGCGATTCTCGCCGGTGCCCGGTCGTCGTGGGGCAGTGGCGTTGGTGACAACACGGCCCTGCTCACCGAATTTTGGCCCTACGGCCTCACGAGGTGCGGGAGCTCGGCCGAGCATCTGGTCTCGTTCCTCGCCCCCTCGCTCCAGGCCACGCACGCCGGTTTCGTGGTCCTCGTGGACCATGCCCGGCTCGTGCCGATCGACGAAAGCGGGCTTCGGGCCGTGGCGGAGTCGCCCGCGCTGTCACCAACGGTGCGGGGGTTCGTGAACCTGTTACTCGTGCCCCATGGACGGATCGCCGACGTGCGCGATCTCATAGATCGGGAGCGACCACTCCCGTATCTCTAGTTTCTCAAGAGAGTTCCCGAACTAAGGGATAGTTCAAGTTTGGCCAAAGGGTTGTAAAAGAGTCTTTCTCTTGATCCATTTTAGACTTTCATACTTGATTCAAGACTGCGCCTATTCACTCCTGTACTGACGATCAGGTTCCGAAGCCTGGAGCATGACCTCCCCCAGCAGTGCCGTAGAACGTCTCACTTCTTTCCAACAAAATCTGCTGAATGATCACCTGCCGATTGTTCAGTACATGGTTAGTGATCTCCTTCGCCGCGTTCCGAGTTACATCCAGCGCGACGACCTCACAAGCGCTGCCATGCTTGGACTCCTTCAAGCTGTGCGGGCATTCGACCCGACCCGAGAAGCGAAGTTTTCTACGTTCGCACGAGTTCGTGTTCAGGGGGCCCTTCTCGATGAACTGCGGTCCCGAGACTGGGCATCGCGAGGGGTTCGTCAGGCGGCAAAACAGATCGACATGGAGACCGAACGACTCTCTAATGTCCTGGGACGGATACCGACAACAAAAGAACTGAGTGAGTCGCTCGGCGGTACAGATGGACAGATTTATCGCTTGAAGGCGGATGTACACCGGGCGACCGTCTTGAGCTTCGACGGCGCCCCGGTTGACTCGCAGCGAACCCCGCTTGACGTTCTTGCCATTCACCACGACTATCTCGACCCCGCCGAACAGATGGAGCAGCGAGAACTCACGGCCTACGTGCGCGATGCCGTGGCCAATCTCCCGGAGCGACTGCGCCGCGTGGTCGTGGGCTACTTCCTCGAAGAACTCCCCATGGCCCAGTTGGCTGTTGAACTGGGCGTGACCGAATCACGGATCTCCCACATGCGGGCCGAAGCGCTTGCGCTCATGGCCGCGGCCATCAAGTCGGCCACAGCCGACGAAAAGCCGACCGAGCAACCCGCCGACACCGGCGTGGCCTCTCGTCGACGCTCCGCGTACTACGCCGCGGTCGCCGCCACGTCGGACTACCGGACCCGCTTGGTCCAGACCCCGAACGGGCGCACCGCACCCGCCTCCATGCACCGCCGCGCCATCGGATGACGTCCGTTTCCGCCCCGATTCGTCGATTCACGCAGCTCGCAGGTCTGCTGCCGATGGAGGAAACCCGATGAATGAAGACATGCGCGAGGTGATCAACGAATTCCTCGTTGAACCAAGTGAGGGCTCGCTTCGTTGCGCGAGGCGCAGCCGTTGACCAGATCCAGTTTTCACCAACGCCCTTCCCCCTCGACATCGGAGAGATCGCCATGCCGAGAGCCCTTGTTGTAGATGACTCCCGTGCCGCCCGAAGCGCTCTGCGCCGCATTCTTGCGTCGGTCGGTTTCGATGTTGCCGAGGCCGAACACGGTGAGCACGCGCTCGAGATCATGCGGGCCGATTCGACCATCGAGCTCGTCCTCGTGGACTGGAACATGCCGGTCATGGACGGCCTTTCGCTGATCAAGGCCATCCGCAAAGAGCGCCGCTGGTCGACGCTGCCGATCATGATGGTCAGCGCCGAGGTCGATCAGAAGCAGATCGCTCGCGCCGTGATGGCGGGCGCCGACGAGTACGTGATGAAGCCCTTTGACAGCGACATGTTGATCACCAAGCTGCAATCGCTCGGTATCGCCAATCCGCTGGATCAGGATCCTGGCCTGTGATGAGTTCATTTCCTCGGCCCACGGACCTGGCCTCTCGTTCGGGCCAGGCGACGTCGTCTCGTCCGACCACGCCGGCCATTCGCAGCGGTGACGAACTCAGCGCCGCCGACGTTCGGTTCCTTCGTTCGCTCGTGCTCGAACGTTCGGCCATCGTGCTCGACGAGTCCAAGCAGTATCTCCTCTCCAGCCGTCTCGATCCGATCGTGCGCAAAGAACAACTCGGATCGATCGGCGATCTCGTCAACGGCCTCCGACTCGCACCACGAGGCCGACTTGAAGGCCTGGTCATCGAGGCGATGACGACGAACGAAACATCGTTCTTTCGTGACCTCCATCCGTTCGCTGCGTTGACCGACTCGGTGATCCCAGAGATCGTTGCGCAACGGGGAGCAGCCGCGG
>JAYSTV010000495.1:0-5892 GCA_043719425.1 Acidimicrobiia bacterium
GCCGAGACCATCGAGTCGGCGCTCCGAGAGCCGCGACGGGAGCAGGACAAAACGTCCGTGCGAGGCTCCGCCTGCGCGCTCGTCGGCCAGGTCGACGGCCAGTAGTTCGAGCACCTCGGGCGATTGCGAGGCGACCAGCGAGAGCGGGACAACGCGACCGGGACCGATCACGATCTCCCGCCCGTTGATGCGTGCGTCGGAATCACCACCGAGTCCAATGGTGCGAAGGTCGCCGGCAGGAACCATCGTCCGCCAACCGCCGACCACCGCTCCCTCCGTACGAAGGGCGAGACGACCTTCGATCATCACGCCGACATCGGTTGTCGTTCCGCCGATGTCGGACAGGATGAAGTCGTCAAGCCCGCTGAGCCATGCCGCGCCGACCATGCTGGCAGCCGGGCCGGAGAGCACCGTCTCAATCGGGCGAGTCGCCACGCTCGATGCTCGCGCTCGGCTGCCATCGCCTTTCACGAGCATGAGCGGAACGTCGAGGTCGAGTTCATCCATCGCTGAGCGCACGGCGCCGATCAGGGCATAGGCCCGTCCGATGAGCCGCGCGTTGAGCACCGACGTCAGGGCGCGGCGGGGTGCGTCGAGCTTCGAGGACAGTTCGCTGGAGAGCGTGATCGGTCGCGTGCTGGCTGCGGCGGCGATCTCGCCGGCGCGATGTTCATGCTCGGGGTTACGGGTGGCAAACGCGCCGCAGATTGCCAGCGCGCGTACCGAATCATCGAGCTGGGTGACAGCTCTTTGTAGGGCGAGTTCGTCGAGGGGGGCTCGTTCGTTGCCGGCGTGATCGTGACCGCCTCGCACCCGAACGATGGGGGTGTCGGGAAACCCCCGAGCGATACCGGTGCGTTCGACCATGTCATCGTCGAAGCCGATGAACACGGCCGCGACACGATCACCGTGGCCTTCGACCACCGCATTCGTGGCCAGCGTGGTGGAGACCGAGACCAGGACGATGTTGGCGGTCGTGAGGTCGCGGGGAAGATCGACCACCGCCGCCGTGATGGCCCGAATCACTCCGACGGCCAGGTCGTCTTTCGTCGTAAGTGATTTGGCGGTGGCCAACACCTCATGGGTCGTCCCGTCGAGGATGGCGGCATCAGTGAAGGTGCCCCCGGTATCGACGCCGAGGTGGAGGCGACGACGATCGGGAGAACTCACCGAACCATTCTCGCCGACCGAGTTGAGTGACCGGAGCCGCTTGGGTGGCGTGACCTATCGTGGGAGTGTGCCTAGCGACGTTGCCCTGAAGACCATGAATACCGTCCATCGGCTGATCCTGAAGGCCAGTGGCGGGCGACTGGGCTGGAAAACCGGTGGGATGCCGGTCCTGGAACTGACCACCACCGGACGTAAAAGCGGCGCGTCTCGAGCGGTGATGCTGACCTCGCCGATACAGGTCGGTGAGTCGCTGGTGATCGTCGCCTCGCGAGGCGGTGACGACCACCATCCGGCGTGGTTCTTGAACCTTCAGGCAAACTCTGCGGTGAAGGTGGCCCGCAACGGCAAGCCAGCCGTGCCCATGGCGGCCCGGGTGGCAACAACAGCCGAGCGGACCGAGCTGTGGCCAAAGGTCGAAGCCGCCTACAAGGGGTATGCCGGCTACCAGAAGCGGACCGATCGAGAGATCCCGCTCGTCTTTCTCGATCCCGCGTGAACTCCCCGTTGGACCTCGCCGGACTGCTGGCGCGTCAGCGTGACGGCTACTCGTTGACGGGCGAGTTCTACGTCGATCCGCACGTGTTCGCGGCAGAGGTCAATGCGCTCTGGCATAGCGAGTGGGTCTTTGTTGGACACGAGTGTGAGCTCGACGCCCCGGGCCGGTTCTTCACCACAACGGTGGGTCAGTTTCCGCTGATCGTGGTGCGCGGCGTCGACGGAGTGATTCGGGCCCTCCACAATGTGTGCCGTCATCGTGGCTTCGTGGTCTGTGATCAGACATCGGGGTCCATCGCCCGTCGTTTCGTCTGTCCATATCATCAGTGGTCATACGATCTCGACGGCTCGTTTGCCCGGGCGCGCGAAATGCCCATCGAAGACGCAAACGAGCTCGGTCTCGTTCGCGCGCATTGCGTCGCCATCGGTGGTCTCATCTACGCCTGCGTGGCCGACGTGGCCCCCGACATCCACGATCTGCGGTCGATGGTCGAGCCCTACCTTGCGCCGTTCGATCTCAGCCGTGCGGTGATCGCCCACCGTTCCACGATCGTGGAACGGGGGAACTGGAAGCTTGTGTGGGACAACAATCGAGAGTGCTACCACTGCCGCTCGCATCATCCAGAGTTGTGTCAGTCGTTCTCGAGCGAGCCCTTGCATGCTGGCGGTGGGTCGTCGGCGGGTCTCTCTCGTCTGCAATCGTTCGTTGATCGATGCGAAAGCATCGGTGTGCCGGCGCGGTTTCGTGCGTCGCCGGATTGGCAGTACCGAGTGATGCGCCTCGACCTCGACGGCAACGCGGAATCGATGACGATGAATGGCCGAGCGGCGGTGGCCAAACGGTTTGCCGGATTGCCGAACGACAACGTGGGCGACGTTTTGCTCTACCACTACCCCTCGACGTGGAATCACTTCGTGGCCGATCACGCGGTGACGTTTCGCGTGCGACCGACCAGTGCCCACGAGACGGAGGTGACGACAACCTGGCTCGTGCCTCAGGGCTCCGTCGAGGGACGTGACTACGACCTGAACGCGTTGACCGAAGTCTGGTTGGCGACGAACGCGCAAGATTCTGCGCTCGTTGAACGCACCCACGTGGGCGTGATGTCGCCGGCGTATCAGCCGGGTCCGTATGCATTGGCCGAGGAGGAAGGCGTGATCCAGTTCAACGAGTGGTATCGCGGGCGGATGCAGGCCCGCTTGGTGCGGCCCTAGGTGGCCGTCGTCGACAACATCGTTCGCGCCCGTTGGCGGCTCCTGAGTGGCATGGCTCTCGCTATGTCCGGCAATGGCTTGCTGCTCATGCTCTTCAGCGTGCGGTCCACGGAGGCCGGTTTCGGTTCAACGGTCACCGCTGTTGTTGTGAGCGGCTACTACCTCGGCTTCCTGGTGGGTTCGCAGGTGGCCGCTGGTCTCGTCCGCAAGACCTCGACCGGTGTTGCGTTCGGGCTTCTCAGTCTTCTTGTGGCGATCACGTCGTTTGTCGCGCCGCTCTGGGTTTCGGCGTCGTTCTGGATCGTTCTTCGAAGCATCATCGGGTTCTGCTTTGCGTCGATCTATGTCGTGGTGGAGAGCTGGCTCAATCGATCGACACCGAACGCGGACCGCGCTCGCATCCTCGGCGTCTATCTGGCTTCGATGATGGCGTCGTTTGCGTCGGGATCGCTGATCGTGTTGGTCACGGACACCAACGGTGTGACCGCGTTTGTGGTGGCCGGAGTGCTGTTGGTAGCGGGAGCCTTGCTGGCCCGCCGCCTGCCAGAGCCCGCTGCGGCCGCAGCTGCTTCGCCGCAGCGCCTGACGATGCGACAGCTCATTCGACGGGCCCCTCTCGGGACGTCGAGTGCAGTCGTGATATCGATCGCCAACGCCGCGTTCGTAAGCTCACTTGCGGTTTGGGCCACCCGCTCGGGATATTCGTCCGCGAGAACGTCGGTGTTCGTGACGCTCGGAAGTCTCGGTCCCGTTTTCGTGCAAGGCCCCGTGACCAGGTGGTCCGATCGCACGTCGCGTCCCCGCGTGATGCTCACCATGACGCTTGTCTCGGCTGCCGTTGCCGTAGGCGGTGCTTTCGGTCCGGTCGGTGGAGTTCTCCCCTTGATCGGCGTGTTCGTGTTGGGCGGTCTCAGCTTCACGCAGTACTCCCTGTACGGAGCGGAGACCAACGATCATCTGACGGCGGAACAGATGGCGAGCGCTGGCGGCCACCTCATGCTGCTCACCGGGATCGGGGCGATTGTCGGGTCGATCAGTGTGGGTGTGGTGTACCGAATCGTCGGCAATGACGCCGTCTTCTGGACGATGGCCGTGGCCCATCTCGGGGTGGCTCTGCTCGTGATCGCGTCGGACCGTCTTTCGCTTCCGGGAGTGGCTCGGCTCGCTCGTTCGCGCTGATTGCAACGAATCGGGGGTGCCCGGAGTCTTGAAGGGTATGGACCACGTTGGTGAACCTGTGCAAGTCGTTCACGATCCGGGCGTGGCGTGAGCGGGAGCTTCGCCGGCTCGGGCCCGAGATCTTGCATCCACACGAGGGTGGACGAGACGCTCATGGCGCTTCGTCGATTCCGTAGAAGGTCTTTTGGGTGACGGCGGCCAGACTCTTGCCGGGTTCGAGTGCGTAGGTCATGGTGGCGAGGAGTCTGGTGGTTGCGCCTTCGATAGTCGTCACTCGATGAATGGTGCGCCAACCGCGGTGAGTTCGAATGCGATCAGCTCGGCAAACCCTGCGCCTGCCGGATGATCCAGCGGATAGCGGACGAGGTCGACAACGTCGCGAAGTTCCACCCCGCCACACTCGCGCTACGGGGCGGAAACGAGCGACTTCCAGAACACGACCTTGTTGTCGCCCGGCCCGTAGAAGTCACGAATGCGGGCTTCTTCGTCGAAACCCTTCTTGGCGTAGAACGCGCGGGCCTGGGCGTACTGGTCCAGGCTCGACGTTTCGACGATCAGCACGCGGGCGACCTGTGGGCCCAGCTCACGAAGCGTGTGTTCAACCCAGTCGATGATGACGCCCCCGGTTCCGTCACGATGTCGACCCGGGTCAACCGCGATGAAGTACAGGTTCCACATCCGGTCGGCGAATGGCTCCGGCGCGTAGTAGCCCCCGCCCGCCGTGGCCCCGTGCTCGTCCTCGGCGACGATCCACGCATGACCGTCGAGCATGCCGTCGAGATAGCCCTGCATCATCTCGTCGAATCCGTCCATGTCATCGGCCTCGAACATGGCGTTGCTGATGGCCAAGCTGCGGATGGCAGCGGTGTCGGTAGCGACCGCGGGTCGGACGGTGAGGGTGGCAGTCATGGGGATCATTACTACTACGAGCAGCACGTCGAAGGCGCGTTGATCTCGCTGTTGACCGACGATGCGAACGGTCAGGTTTGGCTTGTTGCTGACGACTCTGGGCTGCTGGTGCTCGGGCTGTGTTCCTCGAAACCGAGAAGCTCGACCGACGAGTTGCGAGTGATCGTCGTCATGGCTTTGTCGACGATGACTCGGTCTGGATGAGCCGCAGTCTCTGAAAGAATCTTCGAAAACTTCGCGAGATTCCTTCTCTGGGGTCAAAACTGTCACACCCCTCTCTGCATAATGGGTGCATGGAACTCGGATCCGTCAACAAGATCATCGGTGATCTTCGCGAGCTGAGCTTTGTGTCACATGACAAGGAAGCGGTCCTCGGGTTCTTGTCGCAACTCCAGCAATGGCGGGGCATGTTCGATGCCATCGAGATCAACGCGGCCCGGCGTCTCCATGAGCTGTCCGTCAACGCCCCAGCGGAGCTTGCTGCTGCCACGCAGCGTCATGGGCGCTCGGGTAACACCGTCTTTCAACGAGCCGCAACGCTTGCCAGTGTTCATTCGCTGGCTGAACCGTTGCGGACCGGCGCACTGCACGGCGCTCACGTTGACGCCGTTGGCAAGGTCATGCGGACCGTCCGCGATGAACACGCCAATCAGTTCGCCGAGGCGCTCCCGAACCTCATCGAGAAAGCCATTACCGAACGCATCAACCCCGACCGATTCGCCCGTCTGCTCGATATGACCGCCCGGGCCATAGAGAACGATGATGGCCAGAGCCGACTCGAACAACAGCGCCGAGAAACCGCACTGCGAACATGGACCGACAAGCACAACGGCATGCTGCGGATCTCCGGCACCTTCGATCCATTCAGCGGCGCACTGTTGAACGGACGCTTGAATGCTGTCATGGCCGCGCTCTTCACCGAGA
>JAYSTV010000496.1:0-5887 GCA_043719425.1 Acidimicrobiia bacterium
GCAAACACGGTGCCGACCATGGTGCTCGTGGCATCGCGACCGTCCACGATTTCCTATGCCGACCACGTGATCGTGATGCACCAGGGTCGCATCGTCGACGAGGGGACGCACGACGAACTGCGGCAGTCATCATCGATCTACCGGGCACTCGTCGACGCACTGGCCCACGCGTGAGCGAGTCCTCGCACCCCTCGGCGTTGGCCCGTGCTTGGCGCGGTGTCCCGGAGTTCCGTATCGGCTGGAAGGGCACGCTCGGACTCGCTCTCGTCGGCGCGCTAGGGCGCCTTGTCGTCCCGCTGCTGATTCGCATGGCCATCGACAAGGGGCTCCGAGCCAACGACGTGCGTCTGAGCTACGTCGGGGCACTGTGCGCGGCCGGCGCGGTTGGCCTGGCGGTGACCTCCTTCGCCTCTCGTCAGTCGATAGTGCGCCTCGGGTCAACGTCGGAGCGCGGCCTGGCCGTATTGCGCGGGCGCATCGTCGGTCGCATCCTCGGCCTATCGCTGCAGCAGCACGGGGATCTTCCCCGCGGGGTCCTCGTTGCTCGGGCCACGAGTGACGTCGAAACCCTCTCCGAGTTCTTCTCGTGGGCAGCCATCGCCTGGATCACGAACGCCGTGGTCATGGCCGTGGTCGGCGTGGCGATGTTCCTGCTCGACTGGAAGCTCGCCCTCGTGGCCGTGATCATGAGTGCAGTAATCATTCCGTTCATGACCGTCATGCAACGTCGGCTGCGGGCGGCCCACGCCGAAGTGCGCGAGCACGTCGGCAGCTATCTCGGCCAGGTGGCGGAACTCGTGAGCGCGGCGCCGCTCATCCGGGCCTACCGTGCTGAAGCGGCGGTGAGTGGATCGACGATTGCTGCGTCGGAACGCCGCCGCCGGGCCAGCGTGCGAGCCGGGGCGCAGTCGGCCGTGCTCGGTGTCGGCAACCAATTCGTGGAAGTCGCCATCGTGGTGACCATCATCGTGGTCGGGCTGAGTCGAACCGGATCATCGGCCCTGTCGGCGGGCACGCTCATCGGCTTTGTGTTCCTCGTGTCACGGTTCCTCGAACCTCTCGGCGAACTGACGGAGGTCGTCGATCAGACGCAACGCGCCATCGCCGGCATCGATCGCATCCTCGACCTTCTCGACCTACCTGCCGATCTGGCCGAACCGCGCACGGCCCACCCCCTACCGGCCAACGGGCTGACCATCGACTTCGAGGCGGTGAGCTTTCGCTATCCCGTTCGGCGCGCCGATGACGACGAGGCCGCGGCCGTAACGGTACCCGGCGCGCTTCACGCCACGTTCGCCCTGCACGACCTCACCATGCACGTCGACGCGGCGGCCACCGTCGCCATCGTCGGGGCAACTGGTTCAGGGAAGAGCACCGTCGCCCGCCTCATCGCCCGCACGCTCGACCCCACCTCGGGCACGGTCCGCATCGGCGGCGTTCCCCTCATCGACGTGGCGTCGGCCGACCTTCGCCGCCGTGTCCAACTCGTGCCGCAGGAGCCATTCCTCTTCGACACAACGATTGGCGCCAACGTCGCGCTCGCCGACCCTTCGCTGAACGCGAACGCCATCGCCGCGATCTTCGACGAACTCGGCATCGGGGACTGGCTCCGCTCGCTTCCCCTCGGTCTCGACACCGAGGTCGGCGAGCGCGGCGCGTTGCTCTCCGCCGGGGAGCGTCAGCTCGTGGTCCTCGCCCGCACCCGCGCCGCCAACCCCGATGTGCTCGTGCTCGACGAAGCAACATCGTCGGTCGACGCCACCACCGAGGCGCGTCTCGCCGAAACCATCGTGCACTTAGCTTCTGGTCGGACGACTGTCGTGATCGCCCACCGTCTCACAACTGCCGCTCGCGCCGACCGCGTTATTGTGATGCGCGACGGAGACATCGTGGAGGACGGCCCGCCCGCCGACCTCGCCGGTCGCGAAGGCGGAGAATATGCGCGCTTATGGACAGCATGGCAAAAGGCGCACTGAAGTGTAGGTACGGCGAGCCGCCGCGAAACACGAGTCGAACAGCACGATGTCACGGTAGCGAAGTCGGATTCAATACTCGACCGAGTGGATTGGGGCCTGAGACGACCGTCGTAGAGTCGCACCCTCGATGAGCGATCGCTCCCCACTTCCTCCCGCGTCACGCGGGCGGCACGTACTTCTGGCCTTCGGAGCCGGGCTGCTCACCACAGCCAGTGTTCCTCCACTCGGATGGTGGCCGCTCGCCATCGTGGGACTCGGACTCCTGCCCATCGCTCTTGCCGGCATGACCCGATGCCGCCGTTTTCTGCACGGCTTCGTGTTCGCCGGAGGGCTCTACATCCCGTCGCTGTGGTGGCTCACGCAGTTCTCCCTGCCCGGCGCATTCGTTATCAGCGGCATTGAGATGGTGATCACTGCAGCGTGCCTCGCCCTCCTCACTCCGAACCACCGCTCAGCCGAGCCGCTGCCGACTGCGCTCGGCACGACCGGCGCGCTCGTCGCCGCCGACGCAGTGCGCAGTCTGTGGCCCTTCGGCGGGCTCCCTCTCGGAGGCATCGACCTCGGCCAGGCCGACGGTCCCTTCGCCGCGCTCGTGACGTTCGGCGGACGACTCCTCCTTATCGGCACGGTGGCGATGCTCGGCGGCGCGCTCGTGCAGGCGGCCCGTGGACCGCACCGACGCGCCGCATCGACGATCGCCGCGCTCTGCTTCGTGGCCACGGCGGCGGCTCATGTGCTTCCCGACGGCACTCACGCCGTGCGGAACCTTCGTATCGCCATCGCCCAGGGCAGTGGTCCGCTCGGCGTCCGTTCGACCGACGAAGGCCAAGAGGCCGCGTTCCGCGCCCACGTGGCGGCGACCAAGCTCATCAAGAAGCCGGTCGACCTCGTGCTGTGGCCGGAGAACGTGATCAACGTAGCCAACTTCGCGACCTCACCCGAGAGGACCGAGATCGGTCGACTGGCGGCGATCCTCGGCGCCCCGATCGTCGCCGGGGCCGTGGAAGATGACCCTGACCCCACGCGATTCCTCAACTTCTCGATCGTCGTTGGCCCCGGGGGCGACCTCGGCGACGGTCGCACGAATCGCTACGACAAGGTCCGCCGCGTGCCGTTCGGTGAGGTCGTGTACTTCCGGTCGTTTCTCAAGAAGCTCTCCTCCGCCCTTCCCAAGACCGATATGCGATCGGGCACGGAGCCGGGCGTGATCGCCACCCCGTTCGGGCCCATGGCGATCATCATTTCCTACGAAGGGTTCTTCGACGACCGGGCCCGCAGCGGTGTCCGGGCGGGCGGGCAGGCGCTGTTCATCCCAACCAATGCGTCGTCGTACACATCGAGTCATGTGCCCACGCAGCAGATCGCCGCGGCCCGGCTTCGTGCCCGGGAAACCGGTCGCTTCGTCGCCCAGGCGGCGCCCACCGGGATCTCGGCCATTCTCACGCCCACGGGCCAGATCGTCACCCGCAGCGCCATCCAACAGCGGGTGGCGCTTCAGGCCACGATCACCTTGCGACGAGGCCTCACGCCCTACGCCCGGTTCAACGACACTCCGGCGCTCGCCCTCTTCGCGCTCCTCGGCGCCGGGGCCTGGTTCATGGGCCGACGACGTCGAACCTGAGCAACGGCTCAGGTTCGGAGTGGGGCGAGTATCGTCGGACGCCATGCCTGCCGGACTTGACCAGCCGTCGGCGCGTCCGGCGAACCCCGACGCGGCCTCGCTCCGGGTCGCCTGGTTGATCTACCGGGGCAACCCACACTCCGGCGGTCAGGGCGTCTACACCCGCTACGTGGCCCGCGAACTGCGGGAGATGGGCCATCACGTCGATGTGCTCGCGGGTCAGCCGTGGCCGGTTCTCGATGAAGGTGTGGAACTCATCAAGATCCCCAGCCTCGACCTGTTCCGAGCCGACGACCCGTGGCATGTGCCCCGTCCCGCAGAGATTGCCGAGCGCTTTCGTCGAGCCCGTGACCTCGGCCTGATCGAGTTCGGGATCGATGCCCTCGAATTCGCCCACATGATGACGTCGGGCTTCCCCGAGCCCCTCACCTACTCGCTGCGGGCCCGGCGCTACCTGCGCGCCCACGCCGGGGCCTACGACATTTGTCACGACAACCAGTGCTTTGGCTACGGCATCAGGGGCATCGCCGACGATGGCCTCCCGGTCGTCGCCACGCTCCATCACCCGATCACGGTGGACCGCGATCTGGAGATCGCCGACCTGCCGCGCGTGTTTCCGTCGAAGCGCTCCCTGGCCTACGGCAAACGTCGATGGTCGCTGTGGCGCTGGTACGGATTCCTCGGTATGCAGATGAAGGTGGCCAAGGACATTCCGCGGATCATCACGGTGTCAGGATCGTCGAAGCGCGACATCGTGGCGCAGATGGGCGTGCGAGACGAGCAGCTCCACATCGTGCCCGTGGGCGTCGACCACGAACGGTTTAGGCCGCTGGCCCATGTCACCCGTCGACCGCACCGGATCATGACCACCGCCTCCGCCGACGTGCCCCTGAAAGGACTCCGTCCTCTCCTCGAAGCCCTTGCCAAAGTCCGCACCGAGCACCCGATCGATGTAACCATCGTCGGCAAGCAGCGCGAGGGTTCGGTCCTTCCCGAGCTGTTGAAACGACTCGGGCTCGAAGACGTGATCACGTTCGAATCCGGCGTGTCCGACGACCGCATTGTTGAGCTCTACAACGAGGCGGAAGTGGTCGTCGTTCCGTCGCTCTACGAGGGATTCTCGATCCCCGCCATCGAAGCAATGGCCTGCGGCACGCCACTCATCACGACCACCGGCGGGGCGCTGCCCGAGGTCGTGGGACCGAGCGGCGAAGCCGCCATCACCGTGCCACCCAACGACTCCGACGCGCTCTCCGTCGCCATCCTCCAAGTGCTCCGCAGTCCCGAGCTCCGGGCCAAGTTGAGCGCCGGTGGACGCGCCCGAGTGCTCAACGGATTCACGTGGCGCATCGCCGCCGAAGGATGCGTGGAGCAATATCGTGCCGAGCTCCAAGACCGAGCCCGTGCCTCGTCAAGAAAGTAAGCGCACATGCTAACCGTCCGCTACGAACAACTTGGACTTCTGTCCGGCGACCGCATGCTCGACATGGGTGCTGGCGGAGGACGCCACGCCTTCGAAGCCGTGCGTCGGGGCGCCCATGTGGTGGCGTTCGATCTCGGTATGAACGATCTTCGTCAGGCGGCCTCCACGCTCTACGCCATGGAGCTCGAAGAGAAGCCGGCCGGCACCAGCCTCTGCGTGCAGGGCAACGCCCTCGCCCTTCCCTTCGCCGACGGCGCCTTTGATCGCATCGTGTGCTCCGAGGTGATGGAGCACATTCACGACGACCGCGGCGCCGCGCGCGAGCTGGCCCGCGTGCTCCGTCCCGGCGGCACGATGGCCGTGACCGTGCCGTCGTTTTTCCCCGAGAAGATCAACTGGGCGTTGGACTCCGACTACCACGCGCCCGCGTCGGTCGGCGGACACGTGCGCATCTATCGCAAGCCCGCCATCGAAGAGCGGCTTCGAACGGCCGGGCTCACCGTCACCGGCACGCATCGGGCCCACGGTCTGCACTCGCCGTACTGGTGGCTCAAGTGCGCGGTGGGTGTCAACAATGCCAACAACGCGCTCGTGAAGAAGTACCACGAGCTGTTGGTGTGGGATCTCATGAAGCGGCCCGCGGCGACGCAGATTCCCGAACGACTCCTGGCTCCGGTGATCGGCAAGAGCCTCGTCGTCTACGTCCGCAAGGAAGCGCACGCGTGACGTCAGACGGGACCCCGGTCGGGACGCTGCGGACCGCCCAACTCCTGCATGTCGACGAGCTCGATCTCAGCGCCGCGTCGATCGTTGCGAACCAACTTCCGTGCGGCCTCATCGTGTGGCAGCCAGGCGGTCACGGCGATC